>NZ_JBFAZW010000120.1:0-32463 GCF_040682015.1 Dactylosporangium sp. NPDC051485 | reverse complement strand
TGCGGGCGGCGAAGAGGGAGCGGTTGGCCAGGCCGGTCAGGCCGTCGTGGGAGGCCTGGTAGGTCAGCTGGTCCTGGTAGCGGCGCGACTCGGTGATGTCGCGGGCGTTGGCGACCACGCCCTTCACGCTCGGGTCGTGCAGCAGGTTGGTGGTGATCACCTCGAACCACCGCCAGGTGCCGTCCGGCTGGAGGAGGCGCAGCTGCAGGGTGGTGGTGGAGCCGGGGTCGGCCAGGCCGCTGAAGGCCTGGCGCAGGCGACCGGCGTCGTCCGGGTGGACCAGCTCCCACAGGCTGGTGCCGACCACCGACTGGCGGCCGGTGAAGCGCAGGAGGCTCGGGCTGCCGTACGTGAGGACGTAGTGCTCGTCGGCGATGGCCAGCACGTCCGAGGAGTGCTGGACCAGGGAACGGAAGCGGCGCTCGTGGCGGCGCAGCTCCAGCATCGAGGCGTCGACCCGGGCCAGCAGGTGGGAGTTCTCGTAGAGGGAGATCAGCTGGCGGGCGGTGACCAGGAGCGTGAGCAGCACCGAGCCGCCGACCAGGATCCGGGTGACGCGGGGGTCGTCGCCGACGCCGACGAGCACGAAGGCGTCGGCGACGACGATGGCCACGTACGGGACCAGGCTGAACGGGCGGGCCTGGGTGCGCCTGACGGCGGCCGGGCCCTCGGCGAAGGCGCGGCGCTGGCGGACGGCGGCCATGGCCAGGCCCACGCAGCACACCGGGACGGAGATGTGACAGTCGTTGAGGTAGGGGCGCGACTCCAGCAGCGGGGCGGCCGAACCGGCCACGGCGCCGACGACCACGGTGCCGCCCATGGTCCACAGGGCGCGGCGGTCCAGGGCTCCCGCGCCGGCCAGGGCGACCTTGGCCAGGGAGACCAGGCTGGCGAAGACCATGATCAGGATGCCGAACAGGGTCCACGACGAACCGGTGACGGCGCTGACCGGGACGGCGGCGCGGGCCGCGGCGAACCAGGCGACCAGCGCGGCGGCGGCCAGCACGATCGTCAGGTCCAGGCCGAGCGTGATCAGGTCATGGCTGGAGCGCCGGCCCATGGGCAGGCGCAGGAGCGCCCAGAGCAGCACGACGATCGCCCCGAGGTACAGCACCATCGTCGGCGTGCTGGAGCGCTGGGTCGCGACGCCGAACCGCACGAGGGAGTCGTAGGCGCTGCTCGCCACCGCCGCTAGCAGCAGGGTCAGGACGAGGGCCAGGTGGCGCCAGAAGCGGCCACTACGGCGGTTCGGGGCGGCCCGGGCCGTGCGCAGGATGACGATCACCGCCAGCGTGACGCACGCGGGGACGGGCAGCCAGCCGACGACCGGATGCATGAGCGCGCCGGGCCACTGCGCAGCCAGCCAGGCGACGCTCAGCACGGCGAGCGCCGCCGTCCAGCGCAGCAGCCGAACGTCCAACGCCATACAGGCCGATCCCACTCCTGCCCCGCTAGCCAACATGGTGTCGATTCGGCGAGGGCGGTCCGGACCTGAGGGGTATGGGCGAATTGCCACAGTAATCGGATGGCGCTAGGCGCCGTCATGATCACTACGTAGTCGGGCGGTCACACATCGATGCCATCCGGTGCTAGGTTGACCGCATCACGCTTCCTCACCCTCGCGCGACGCAGCGGGCTCGCAGAAGAGAGAAAGGGATGCCATGACGGAGGGCCGGCATCATCGGCGTCACGACGACGACCACACGGCCGACGGGATCTACGTCCCGCCCCCGCGTGAGGTGCCACGCCCCCGATCCCGACACCCCGAGCCGGCCGACCGGCCGCCGCCCGCCGCGCCCTCTCCCTGGGCCCCAGCGGCGCCCGGCGGGCCCCCACCGGTGGACCCGGCCCCGCAGCACGCGCGATCGCCGGAGTGGACCGCCCGCCCCTCCCCCTGGGTGCCGGTCGACGACGAGTACGACGACGGGTACGCGGACGAGTACCCCGACGAGGAAGACTCGTACGCGGCGGAGGAGAACGAACCCACGGCTCCCCCGCCACGTGCGGACACGCGCCCCCGGTACGAGCCGCCGCAGCAGAACTGGACGGCGGACGAACCGGGGCTGACGCTGCGCGCCGGCCCGCGGCGGTCATCGCCCCGGTATGAGCCACCCGCGGAGGAGGAGCCGCCTCCCCGGTACACGCCGCCGGCCGAGGAACGAGCCAAAGCCGAAGAGGAGCGGCCGCAGCCGCTCTATCCCCAGGAGTGGCCGCCGCAGCCGCGACGCGAAGACTGGGCGTCCGAACCGCAACGCGAAGAGTGGCTGCCGGAGCCGCGACGCGAAGAGTGGGCACCCGAGCCGCACCCCGCCGGCGCGCCCGCCGGTCCGCCCCCGCAGCACCGCTCGTCCGCGACCGCGTGGTGGATCGCCATCGGCGTGATCATCGTGGCGCTGGCCGTCGCGGCCGGCGTGCTGGTCGGGCTGAGCCTGGCCGCCCGCGGCGGGTCGGCCGACTCACCCGCCGGGGCCGCCGGGGCCAGCTGCGGCGGCCGGGAGGTACTGCGGGTCACCGTCGCGCCCGGGCACGCCGCGGCCGGCATCGGAGCCAACCAGGCCGGCGGCTGCAGGCTCGTCGCGGTCACCGTCGAGCAGGCCTAGGGATCCCGGCCACCGCGGCGGCCGGGTTTGTGGCCACCTGGACCCAGTACAAACGCCTGGCGTGAAGCACCGCCCGGCTCCGCGGGCTCGAGGACGCGACCAGGCCGGCGTGTCCTGCGCGAGATGTCCCAGCTCACCGGCGGTCCGGCGGTCGCCTCGAACGACCCCGGCGGCCTCGCCAGCGCCATGGCCAAGATCTTCCTGGCGGCACCCGCCCAGCACTGAGCCGTCCAGGAAATCGGATCGCGTCAGGTGCATCAGCCGCAAATCGGGTAGATACGCGGAGCCCTCAACCGGGGCCATGCCATATGTACGCGATTGGGGGGATGGTCTATGAGCGGGCCCATCGTGGGCAAGCGCCGGCTCCGGGCCGAGCTGCGGCGGCTGCGGCGGGAGCGGGAGCTGACCCAGGACCTGGTGGCCGCCGAGATGGAGTGGTCGCTGTCCAAACTCATCCGCATCGAGAACGGCACCGTCGCCATCTCGGTGAGCGACCTGCGTAGCCTGCTGGCCTACTACCGGGTGCACGACCCGCGCACCGTCGACGAGCTGCTCGAGCTGGCCCGCGCGGCCAAGCGGCGGATGTGGTGGGACGAGTACCGCACCATGCTGGCCGGCCAGCAGATCACCTACGTCGGATTCGAGGCGGAGGCGACCAGCATCGGCGAGTTCGCCCCGATAATGTTCCCGACCCTGCTGCAGACCCGGCGCTACGCCCACGCCACCAGCGACGTGGAGTCTCCGCTGGCCGAGCGGCGGGTCGAGTTCCACGCCCGGCGCCAGGAGGAGCTGTTCGGCCGGGAGGAGCCGCCCCGCGTGGAGCTGTTCCTGGACGAGTCGGTGCTGCGCCGCGGCCCCGTCCCCGGCGACGAGGCACTGCTGGTCGACCAGCTGGAGCATGCGATCGAGTTCGCCCAGCGCCCGTACGCCGATGTGCGGGTGATCGCGCTCAACGCCGGGTACCACCCCGGCTGGGAGGGCGACTTCACGCTGCTGGAGTTCGGCGCCGACGACGGCGTGCTCTACCGCCAGCAACTGCTGTGGGAGGAGCCGGAGCTCATCGCCACGTACCGCAGGAACCTGGAGCGGCTGCGCGAGCGTGCCCTGCCGGCGGAGTCCTCGGCCGACCTCATGCGCCAGATCGCCCACGAATTGAAGTGAGGCCCGGGGCCGGGCGCGCACCCGGCCCCGGAACCCTTCGCACCTTGTCGATGCCTCCGGCGACCAACTGTCACTGTGCGGTACGCGCGACCAACCCCCGGTAATACGGACTTTTCCATGCATTACCGATCGATGAGGACACACGGCTTCCACCCGGCGAATGATCACGTTAAGTTAGGCTCTGGCCTGCTCGGCAGTCCGTCATCCACCCCGGATGACGCCGGGCAAGCGCCGCCGAATCGAGTTCGGCGCGCCGGGCAGAGACATCGACGGCGCGTGATCGAACCGGGGACCCAGAGTGTTCGTGGGGTGAATCCGCAGCGCACTGCGGTAGGGCGTTTTTTCTTCCCGCCCGAACCCGTCAGCTAACCCGGTAGGCGGTAGTCGGTGAAGAAGGGTCATCCTTCCTTGTCCACTGGACACCGTGCCCACCGGTCGATGCTGCGAACCCTCCTGCTCGGGTTCGTGATGCTCGCGGTGCTCGCACCGAGCACGGTCGCGCACGCCGATCCCACGCTCGCCGAGATCGAGGCCCAGCTCGACAAGTCGAATCAGGACCTCGAGGCCACAATCGAGGCCTGGAACGGCATCAACGCCGACCTGGCGACCACCCAGGCCAAGGCGGCCGAGCTGCAGGCGAAGCTCAAGCCGCTGCAGGACGGGGTCGACGAGACCAGCGCCAACGTCGAGCAGTTCGCGATCGCGCAATTCAAGACGGCCGGCAACATGCAGGCCATCTCGGCCATCCTCAACGCCAGCGACACGGGCTCCCTCATGGATCAGATGTCCATGCTGCAACAGATCACGCACACCCAGCAGAAGGACATCGAGAACTACCGCAACGCCAAGAGCAAGTACGACGACGAGAAGAAGCAGCTCGACGAGCTGCTGGCCGCGCAGACCACGCAGAAGTCGGACATCGAGAGCAAGCGCAAGGTGATCGAGGGCGACATCAAGAAGCTGCAGGATCTGCAGAAGAAGGCCGTCGCCGCGGGCTCCAAGAAGGTCAACCCGCCGTCGTACAACCCGGGCACCCTGCCCCCCGCCTCCGGCAGGGCCGGCGCCGCCGTGGCATTCGCCAAGGCGCAGCTGGGCAAGCCGTACGTGTTCGGCTCCGCCGGACCGAACAGCTACGACTGTTCGGGTCTGACCATGGCCGCCTGGAAGGCCGCGGGCGTGAGCCTCACGCACCAGGCGTCGCGCCAGTTCTCGGAGATCACAGCGCACTACAGGACGAGCACGCTTCCGTTCGACACACTGGAACCGGGCGACCTGATCTTCTACAACGGCCTTGGCCACGTCGGGATCTACGTCGGGAACAAGTCGATCATCCACGCGCCGCACACCGGCACGGTCGTGCAGTACGCCTCGGCCACCGTGGACAGCGTGTACGGCTGGGCGCGCCCGCAGTAGCGCTCCCCCACCCGCTTCGCCAAGACGCCATGCCCTTCATGATGGAGGGCATGGCGTCTTGGGATCCGGGGCAGTACAACCGCTTCGCCGAGGAGCGGGCGCGGCCCTTCCACGAACTCGTCGCGCGCATCCCGACCACCGCGGCGGTCGCCGTGGCCGACATCGGCTGCGGGCCGGGCGACATGACCGCCACCCTCGCCGAGCGCTGGCCCGACGCGGCCGTCCTCGGCCTCGACTCCTCGCCGGACATGATCGCGGCGGCGGAGCGGTTCCGGTCGCCGCAGCTGCGCTTCCAGCTCGCCGACGCCTCGGCCTGGCGCCCCCAGCGGGGATCGCTCGACGTGATCGTGGCCAACGCCTCGCTGCAGTGGGTCGACGACCACGCGACGCTGCTGCCGGCCTGGGCGGCGGCGCTCGACGACGGCGGGACGCTCGCCTTCCAGGTGCCGATCGCCGGCCACGACCCGGGCTTCGCCGCGATCGCGGAGCGCCCGCACTGGGCCGGTCGGCTGCGGGGCGCGGCGGCCGTCACCGGGCCGCGCTCGGCCAGCCCGGTCCTCGACGCCGAGGAGTACGTCCGACTGCTCAGCACCGCCGGGCTCACCGTCGACGCGTGGCAGACGACGTACTACCACGTGCTCCCCGGCGACGACCCGGTCTTCGAGTGGTTCAAGGGCACCGGCCTGCGCCCCTACCTCGACGCGCTGGACGACGCCGAGGCCTTCGCCGAGGAGGTCCGCGCGGAGCTGCGGGCCCGCTTCCCGAGGGAGCCGTTCGGCACGATCCTGCCGTTTCCCCGGCTCTTCGTCGTCGCACATCGGGCTTGACCCCGTCAGCTGCTTTACATCACGCAACGATCTTCGCGCCTAACCTGGCGCGATGAGCAGAACAGCGAAGACCATTCTTCTGATCGTCATCGGCGTCGTCGTCGTGTGCTGCGGCGGCGGCATCGCCGGCTTCTTCTTCCTTGTCAACTCGTCCACCAAGGCGCCCAAGGCCGCGGCCGGCGACTTCCTGACCAGCCTGGAGGCGGGCAACACCCAGGCCGCCTACAAGCTGCTGTGCGGCCAGGCGCAGAAGAACTACGGGCCGGAGACCTTCGACGCGTACGTCAAGAAGAACCAGCCGACCGCGCACGACATGAGCTTCGGCGGCTCGTACAGCAACACCAACGGCACCGAGACCGCCTCGATCTCGGCCACCGTCACGTACAAGAGCGGCAAGTCCTCGCACACCTTCGAGATGCGCAAAGAGGGCGGCGCGTGGAAGGTCTGCGGCGACCCGTACTAACCCATCCCATATGCGCGGATTGTTCGAAATGCCGGGTACTGCGCACCGCAATGCGCGGCATTTCGCGCTTCGCCCTATGACGTGTTGCGCTTTGACCGACAGTACGCATGACAAAGGGCCCCGGGTAAGTCCCGGGGCCCTTTTATGCTGTGTCGTTACGCCGCCTGCAGGCCCTCCGCGCGGGCCAGCTCGCGCAGCCGGCCGAGCGCCTGGATCTCCAGCTGGCGAATCCGCTCGCGGGACAGCGAGAACCGGGTCGCCACCTCGGTCAGCGAGTGCTCGCGGCCGTCCTCGAGGCCGTAGCGGGCCCGCATGATGCCGGCCGACCGGTCGTCGAGGTGGTTGAGCAGGCCCTCGATGCGCTGGCGCTCCAGGGCGGCCAGCACCACGTCCTCCGGCGACGGGGCGTCGGAGTCGGCGACGAGGTCACCCAGGTTGGTGTCGCCGTCGTCACCGACGGGAGTGTCGAGCGACACGGTGTCCTGCGACCAGCGCATGAGCTCGTGCACCCGCTCGACCGGCACGCCGAGCGAGGCGGCCAGCTGCTCCGGCTCCGGCTCGTTGCCCAGCTCGCGGGTGAGCTGGCGGGCGACGTTGCGCATGCGGTTGACGTCCTCGACGAGGTGCACCGGCAGCCGGACCGTGCGCTCCTGCTGCGCGATCGCCCGGCTGATCGCCTGGCGGATCCACCACGTCGCGTAGGTCGAGAACTTGTAGCCGCGCACGTAGTCGAACTTCTCCACGGCGCGGACCAGGCCGGTGTTGCCCTCCTGGATCAGGTCGAGCATCGGCATGCCGGACCGCACGTAGCGCCGCGCGATCGAGACCACCAGGCGCAGGTTGGCCCGGATGAACCGGTCCTTCGCCCGCTCGCCCTCCGCCACCAACCGGTGCAGCTCCGCGGCGCTCACCCCGTCGGGGATCTGCTCGCTGTCGAGCAGGTGCTCCGCGTAGAGCCCGGCCTCCACCGCCTTGGACAGCTCGACCTCTGAAGCGGCGTCGAGCAGCGGCGTGCGGGAGATCTCATGCAGGTACACGCCGACCAGGTCGCGCTCCTCGGCACCTGTATCGGGTCGCGTCTCCACTTTCACGTTCTCCACTTCGGGCCCCTCCCCGCTCCATCCTTCGCCTTCCCCGTTTCACCCTGCTAAAACGGGCGCCCCCCGGGTATGCCCCCTACACAACAGTCAAAGCGCGTTCCGCATTCCGCCCCGGGGGGCGTTTCGGTGACGACCCCTGAGAGCTGCACCACTTACCTAGACGCTCGGGAGGCTTCCCCGGTTCGCTTCGGTTGCAACAAGTGATACGTGGTCTACCTGCCCGTCAGACGCCTGAATTCGCTGTGAGTTCCCTGGGAACGCCGGTGCGGGGGGCACCGGACGCTCGTGAGCACGGCTTGTCATCGGCACCTGTCGGCGGTACGACAGCCTTTTGACCGAACGGGTTACCGCTCGCGCCATTCCCGCAACAACTCCGCCTCTTCATCGATGCCCAGTCCGGCTTTCGCATCGATGTGCGTTGCGTCACGAAATGCCGCCAACGTATCCCGGGCCGTCTCGGCGAGCGGGCGGGTGCGCAGGCCGGCGTCGAGCGAGGGAGTCACGTCGCGGCTCATGAATCCGGCGTACTGCGGCAGCGGCAGCCAGAAGGGCAGCGATCGCGGACCGCTCCACGGCGCCACCCCCCGCGCGGTCAGGAACTCCTGATCGACCCAGGTGAGTGAGGAGACCACCCCGGCGCCGCCGGACAGCCCGGCGTGGAACCGCGCCCGGGTCATCGGCGCCCCGATGCCGTCGAAGGGGCCGGCCAGCCCGCCGGTGGCCGCGGTCACGATCCACTCGGCGAGGTCGCGCACGTCGACGAGCTGCACCGCCTCGTCCGGCCCGCCCGGCGCGAGCACCTCGCCGCCGCGGGCCGCCCGGCGCACCCAGTAGTCGAACCGCCCGGTCGGGTCCTCGGGCCCGACGATCATGCCGGCCCGCAGCAGGAACGTGCGGCCGGCGCCGAAGCCCTCGACCGCGAGCCGCTCGCAGGCGGCCTTGGCGCGGCCGTAGGACTCCGGGCCGGCTCCCGGGTCGGCCTCGTAGTCCGGCGGCAGCAGCGGCGCGGTGACCACGCTCTGGTGCGGGGTGGCGACGTCGGCGTAGGCGGACCCGCTGGAGACGAACGTGTAGTGCCCGGCCCGGCCGGCCAGCGCCGCGGCCGCGAGCCGGACGTGGCGGGGGTGGCGGGCGACGTCCACCACGGCGTCGAAGGTGCCCTCGAGCGCCGCGAGGCCGTCGGGGGCGTCGCGGTCGACCCGGACGAAACGGGCGCCCTCCACGGGATCGCCGGACTCGCCGCGGGCGGCGCAGACGACGTCGTGGCCGGCGGCGAGGAACTGGCGGGCGACGGCGCGGCCGAGGAACACGGTCCCGCCGAGAACGAGGATGCTCATCGGCCGATGATTCGCCCCCACGATCGGCCGGCCCAGACCCGTTCGCCCGAGGCGTATCCGCTGTGAACGAACGTCACGCCCGGTGCGACGACGGCCCGGCGGCGTGGGCCGAGCAGACCGGGGCGAAGGCCCAGATCTGCAGGTAGTCGATCTGCAACTTGTCGGCGGGATGCGTCGGGTGGCCACCCTCGCATTTACCCGCAGGACACGAAGCTGACGCCGGCACGTGCTCGCGCCCGATCCATGGCTTCGGAAGGATGACGAAGCACGCATGTATCCATGCGTGCGTCCGTCATGAATGGAGAAATCATGGCTCAGCCCCGCGCCCGCGGGTGGCGTGTCGCGCAGCACCTCGCGGTGCCGGCGCTCGCCGTTGCGGTGGTCGCCCTGCTGCCATTAGCCAAGACCGGTTCCACCACCGGTTCGGACCGGTGGACGCCGCTCACCCCGGCCAAGGTCGCGCTGTCCCAGAAGGTCGGGGCGACGGCGACCGCTCAGCTGCTCGGCTTCAACGACTTCCACGGCAACATCGACCCGCCGACCGGCAGCGGCGGGCTCATCAACGGCGTGCCCGCCGGCGGCTCCGAGTACCTCGGCACCGCGCTCACCAAACTGCGGGACAAGGCCAAGGCCGAGGGCGTGCACAACAGCGACACCGTGGTGGCCGGCGACAACATCGGCGCCTCGCCGCTGGTGAGCGCCGCGTTCCACGACGAGCCGGCGATCGAGGTCCTCAACGCGATGCACGTGGACCTCGCCTCCGTGGGCAACCACGAGTTCGACGAGGGCGTGACCGAGCTGTACCGCATGCAGTTCGGCGGCTGCCACCCGACCGATGGCTGCCAGGCCGGCGGCCACTTCTCCGGCGCCAAGTTCCAGTACCTCGCCGCGAACGTCACGCAGAAGTCGAACGGCCTGCCGATCCTGCTGCCGTTCAGCATCCGCCGCTACGACGGCGTGCCGGTGGCCTTCGTCGGCATGACCCTCGCGGCCACCCCGGGCATCGTCAACCCGGCCGGCATCAAGAACGTCGACTTCCACGACGAGGTCGAGACGGCCAACAAGTACGCGACGATCCTGGGCTGGCTCGGCATCAAGTCGATGGTGCTGGTCATCCACGAGGGCGGCATGCAGAGCAGCCCGCCCGCGCCGCTGGACCCGTCCGGCTGCGCGAACTTCGCCGGCCCGATCGCCACCATCACCAAGGGCCTCGACCCGGCCTACGGCGTCGTGGTCTCCGGCCACACGCACCGCTTCTACACCTGTGAGCTGCCCAACTCCTCGGGCGCCAACTCGCTGGTGACCAGCGCGGGCACCGCCGGCACCCTGGTGACCGACATCCGCGTCACGCTGGACAAGAAGTCGCGCAAGTTCGTCGACGCGTCGGCTACCAACGTGATCGCCGAGAACGGCGTGAAGAACGCCGACGGGACGTACCAGAAGGACGCGCAGGGCAACTTCGTGCGCAACCCCGCGCTGGTCGACCCCGCCGTCAAGAAGATCGCCGACAAGTACCGCGTGGCGGTCGCGCCGCTGGCCAACAAGGTGATCGGCAGCATCTCGGCCGACATCACCACCACGCAGACGGCGGCCGGCGAGACCCCGCTGGGCGACGTGATCGCCGACGCGCAGCTGGCCTACACCAAGCCGGCCGGCGCGCAGATCGCGTTCATGAACCCGGGCGGCATCCGGGCCTCGCTCATCTACGCCAACTCCCCCGGTGGCGAGGCGCCGGGCCAGGTCACGTACGGCGAGGCGTTCACCGTCCAGCCGTTCAACAACCTGGTCGTGACGCAGGCGTTCACCGGCGCGCAGATCAAGGACGTCCTGGAGCAGCAGTTCGTGGGCTTCCAGGGCCAGACCGTGCAGCGCATGCTGCAGGTGTCTGCCGGCTTCACCTACACCATCAGCGCCTCGGCGCCGGCCGGTTCCAAGATCAGCAACATCAAGCTCAACGGCGTCGCCCTGGACCCGGCGGCCACCTACCTGGTGACCACCAACGACTTCCTGGCCAACGGCGGCGACGGCTTCCTCAACCTGGCCAAGGGCACCAACCGGGTCACCGCGCCCGGCTTCGACATCGACGCCCTGACCTCCTACCTGGCCACCGGCCCCATCGCGCCCGGCACGGCCGACCGCTACACGCGGGCCTAACCGACCGGCAGGCACCCGCAGAGCTCCAAACGATCATCATCGTTGCGTTTCGGGCCGGGCGGCGGGTTTTCTCGCCGCCCGACCCCCACGTATGCTCGCAGGCGCCGGCTGCCGCCAAGGTCGAGGAGTGTTGATCTGTGGACCGTCCCAGTTGGGCCCCTGCGGACGTCGATCTCGACCGGCCGAGCGTGGCCCGTGTCTACGACTACTACCTCGGCGGCTCGCACAACTTCGCCGCCGACCGCGCCTTCGCCGAGCAGGTGCTCAAGATCATGCCGGCGGTGGCCGGGCTGGCCCGCAGCAACCGGGCCTTCCTGCGCCGCGCGGTGCGTGAGCTCGCCCGGCTGGGCGTGCGGCAGTTCGTCGACCTCGGCTCCGGCATCCCGACCGTCGGCAACGTGCACGAGGTGCTCGCCGACGCCGGCTGCACCGACGCCCGGGTGGTCTACGTCGACCACGACCCGGTCGCGGTCGCGCACAGCAAGGCCATCCTCGCCGACACCCCCGGCACCGCGGTCGTCGCCGGCGACCTGCGCTCCCCGGCCGAGGTGCTGGCCGGCACGCAGCTCCATGGCCTGCTCGACTTCAGCCAGCCGATCGCGTTCCTGCTCGTCGCCGTGCTGCACTTCGTGCCCGACGAGCAGCGGCCCGCCGACATCGTGGCCGCGTACGCCGCCGCCGCGGTGCCGGGCAGCTACGTGGTGCTGTCGCACGTCGGCCTCGACCGGCCGCTGACCCCGGCCGAGGAAGACGCTTACCAGATGTACCGCAAGTCCCCCACCCCGCTGATCATGCGCACCGGGGAGCAGGTGGCGGCCCTGCTCGGCGACCTGACCCCGCTCGAGCCGGGGATCGTCGCCGCCCACGCGTGGCGCCCGGACGGCGACGAGCAGCCGCCGGCCGACGGGCAGGCGATCGGCTTCGCCGCCGTGGCGCGCAAGGACTAGCCCGCACGATCATGACCGCCCTCAGCCCCGCGCCGACGTCGTGGGACCGCCCGCATCGCGCCGCCGAACGGATGGCGCGCGCCTGGTCGCTGGCCATCGCCGGCACCAGCTACGTGTCGATGAACGGCCTGGAGGTCCAGGACTTCCTGACCAGCCTCTCGACCCGGATCATCCATGCGCTGACCGCCGAGGTCTTCGACCCGGCCGACGTGCGCGAGGTCGGCTCGACGCTGGTCGCCGCGCACTTCACCGAGCCGACCACGCTGGAGCGCACCCTCGCGGTGCTGGCCGAGCAGTTCGGCAACGCCCCCGTGAAGCGGGTGGCGCAGGTCCAGGGCGCGCTCGCCTCCGGCTACGCGCTCGCGCTGCGTGACCGGGTGCTCGATGAGCAGGAGGAGATCCGCACCGCCGCCCTGTGGGCCCGGGCCCGGGCCGAGGAGGGCCGGCGGGTCAGCGAGGCCCGCTTCCAGGCGATCTTCGCCGGTGCGGCCATCGGGATGAGCGTCAGCACGATCGACGGCCAGGTCATCGAGGTCAACCAGGCGCTGTGCGACATGCTCGGCTACAGCGACGACGAGCTGCGGGCGATGTCCTTCGACGACTTCGCGCTGCCCGAGGACCCGCCGGGCGCTCCGGCCATGTTCGCGGAGGTGCTGGCCGGCGGGCGGGACCAGTTCCGCATCGAGAAGCCCTACGTGCGCAAGGACGGCCACCGGGTCTGGACCGACCTGGTCGCCTCGATCATCCGGGACGAGGACGGCCGCCCGCGCTGGCTGGTCGCCATGTTCGAGGACATCACCGAGCGGCACCTGCTGCAGGTCCGCCTCCGCCACCAGGCGCTGCACGACCCGCTGACCCAGCTGCCCAACCGCACGCTGTTCTTCGAGCGGCTCGGCGACCTGCTGGAGGCGGCCGAGGACGACGAGGCCCGCGTCGGCGTCTGTTACCTCGACGTGGACGGCTTCAAGGTCATCAACGACACGCTCGGCCACGACGTCGGCGACCAGCTGCTGCAGACCGTGGCCCGGCGGCTGGACCGCTCCATCAGCGACGACCGGCAGCTGGTCGCGCGGATGGGCGGCGACGAGTTCGTGGTGCTGGTCGAGGCCTGCGGCGGGATCGAGGACGTGGTCGCCGTCGCCGAGAAGGCGCTGGACACCGTCCGGGCCCCGGTGCACGTCGGCGGCCACGAGATCAGCATCTCGGCCAGCATCGGCGTGGTCGAGCAGCCCCTGCGTGGCACCAGCACCGGCGAGCTCATGAAGGCCGCCGACACGACGCTCTACTGGGCCAAGGCGGACGGGCGCAACCGGCTGGCGCTCTTCGACGCCGAGCGGCACGCGCGCGAGGTGACCCGCTACGAGCTGTCGGCCAGCATGCCGGCCGCGCTCGAGCGGCGGGAGTTCTTCGTGGAGTACCAACCCCTGGTCCGGCTCAGCGACGGGGTCACCATCGGGGTCGAGGCGCTCGTGCGGTGGCGGCACCCGCGCTTCGGGGTGCTCGGGCCCGACTCGTTCATCGGCATGGCCGAGGAGACCGGGCTCATCGTCCCGCTGGGCCGCTGGGTGCTGCACGAGGCCTGCCGCCAGGCCGCCGAGTGGCGCCGGCAGGTGCAGGACCGGGCCCCGATCATGAGCGTGAACCTGGCGGTGCGCCAGATGCGCGACCGCACCATCGTGCGCGACGTGCAGACGATCCTCGAGCAGACCGGGCTGCCGCCGGCCGGGCTGCAGCTGGAGCTCACCGAGAGCGCCGTCATGGGCACGGGCGGCGACCCGATCGAGGCGCTCAACGCCCTGACCGCGCTCGGCCCGCGCATCGCCATCGACGACTTCGGCACCGGCTACTCGAACTTCGCGTACCTGCGCAACCTGCCCGTGCACAGCCTGAAGCTGGCCGGCTCGTTCGTGGCCGGGCTGCGCCCGCCGGAGCGGCCGGACCCGGTCGACCAGGAGATCGTGGCGGCGGTGATCGGCCTGGCCCACACGCTCAAGCTGAGCGTGACCGCCGAGGGCGTGGAGACCGCCGAGCAGGCCACCCGGCTGCTGGCGCTGGGCTGCGACACGGCCCAGGGCTGGTACTACGCCAGCCCCGGACCGGCCTCAGCGGTCAAGCTGTAGTGCTCTATCAGTTCGCCGCGTAGGGATTGATCTCTTCGTGCATGTCGGTCATGAACTGCGACCACAGGTCGTGCTCGCCCGGGTCGGCCCCCACGAGGTCGTAGTGGCCGTCCAGGAACTGCGTGTCGAGCTGCCAATCGGGTAGGTCCGGCTCCTGCTCGTCGAGCGTCAGCGGCTCGTCGTGCTGGTGCGGGTCCTCCCCCGCGTCGCCGAGGTCGGGCAAATCCCCGGCGCCGTGGTCGTGCACGTCCCCGCCGCCATGCTCGTGGTCGTGCTCGTGCTCGGCGAAGTCGTGCTCGTAGTGGTGATCGTCGGACAGGTGGTCGCCGGCCAGGACGTGGTCGACTCCGCCGTCGTGGTCGACGTGGAGATCGTGCTCCATGCCCCAGTCGAGGTCAAAGTCGCTCATAAACCTGCTCCCGGATTCTTCGGTGCCCCCGGTGGGGTACCTCTAGAACGGTAGGGGCCGATCCGAGCAACCTGCTCCCCGAAACGTGCCACTCAGCGCACGCGGCGATCCAGCCAGCCGTCGCCGTTGGTGTCCTCGTAGCGGGCGTCGATGACGCCGTCGTGGTTGGTGTCGATCTCGCTGGAGTCGATCAGGCCGTCGCGGTTGACGTCGTGGCCCACGAACTCGGGGCGGCCGTCGCCGTCGGTGTCGACCACGATGTCCACGCCGCCGTCGGCGCGGTTGACGTACGTGTGCTGGTCCCAGCGGCCGTCGCCGTCCCAGTCCACGCGGGTGTGGTAGCCGTCGGTCGGGGCCTGGCCCGGGACCTGGCCGTGCTGGGCCTGCTGCACGTGCTCGACCAGACCCTGCACGCCCGCGGCGATGCCGCCGCCGTGGCCGCCCTGGCCGTGGCCGGAAAGGTCCTCGGCGCTGAGGCCGGACAGCGCGCCGGCCACGCCCGTGCCGCCGCCGTGACCGGAGCCGGCCTGCGCGCCGAGGCCGGACAGCGCGCCGCCCACGCCCGCGCCGTCGCCCTCGGGGGCGTAGCCGGCAAGGCCGCCGCTCGCGCCCGCGCCACCCTCGGGGACGTAGCCCGCAAGGCCGCCGCTCGCGCCCGCGCCGCCCTCGGGGGCGTAGCCCGCGAGACCGCCACCCACGCCCGCGCCGCCCTCGGGGGCCTGGGCCGCGAGGCCGCCACCCATGGCCTGGGCGCCGTAGGCCGGTGGCTCGGCGGGGAGGCCGCCGCGCGAGCCGGACTGATACACCGTGCCGGAGGAGCGGGTCTCGCTGTGGTACTCGGTGTAGGACTCGTGGTGGCTCTCCGTGTGCACCTCCTCCAGCCCGGAGGAGGCGTGGTGGCCCGAGGCCGCCTGCACCACGTCGTCGAGGTTGCGACCGATCGCCGGGCCGCCGGACGGGTCGGGGGCGGCGTGGCGGCCGCCGTACTGCTCGACGACGTCGCGCATGCCATGTCCGGCCGCCGAGCCGCCGTCGAGCCCGTGCCCGTGCAGGCCCCCGCCGGGCAGGCCACCGCCGTGCAGCACGTCGTTCAGGCCCGAGCCGATCGACGAGAACACGCCGAACATGCTGGCCTTGCTGGTGCGCTGCTCGACGTGGGCCTGGCCGCCGGCCTCACCGACCTGGGACCGCAGAATGTCCAGCTCATCGGGGGTCAGGCTGTAGCCGGCCAGGGCCCCCGCCGGATCGGCCGCCAGCCGGGCCTTGAACGCCGGGTCGCCGAGCAGGCGCTCGAGCACCTCGTCGAAGTCGGACATCGCGCACTCCCCCAGGTTGATGATCAGTCGAGCTCAGGCATCGGAATCGGCTGCGGCCTCGGCCGGCAGGTCCCGCACTGCACCGCGTCCTCCACGACGAGCCCCTCGGCCCGCCCGCGGCTCTGCGACCGGTGCACCTCCAGCAGGTAGGGGCCGAACTTCGCGTGGTCCTCACAGAGCCCGCGGCCGCAGAACCGGCACGACCCCCGCGCCGCCTTGGCACAGAACCAACAAAGCACCTTGTGACTCCTTAACCCACGTTGCAGAGGTAGCTGTAGTGGACGACGGTGGATGCGCTTCGCGACCGGTTACCGGCTGGGTCGACGGCCTGCGCGGTCAATGTGATGTCTTGGCTGGTGGTCAGCGTCAGGCCGCCCAAGGTGCCGGTGAACGTGCTCCCCTTCGCGTACTTGACCGAGACCGACTTGACACTGCTGGTCACGGTCACCGTCAGCGATGACGATGGATCGAACGAGTCCACCGCATCGACGTTGATGGCTGTCGAAGTGGGCCCGGGCGCACCATATCGGCAATTTGACGGGTAAATCGTGTTCGGGTTGGGCGTCGGGAAGCGCACCACGGGAACCGTCGTGTCCTTCGGCGGCGGCGGTGCGGTCGTCGTGGTCGGCGGGGGGCCCGCGGTGGTCGGGGGCGGCGGTCCCGCCGTCGTGCGGGTCGGGGTTGGCGTGCGGGTGCGCGTCGGGGTCGGGGTCGCGTCCGTGGTCGTCGCGACCGGGTCGGTCGGGGACTCCGACGGGGAGGCCGAGGCCGAGTCGCTCGGCGACGGCATCGGCGACGGCGTGTCGGTCGGCGACGGCTGGACCGTCGGGGTGCCGCCCGGCTTGGGCAGCGCCACCCCGTCGCCGCAGGTCAGGTTGGCCCCGCTGGAGGGCGGGACGACCTCGCCGGCCAGCTGCACCACGCCCCGGCCGACCTCCGGGTCGTCGCCGGCGGAGAGCGCGAAGCGGGCCGGGCCATCGTTGCGCACGTCGCCCACGGTGAGGCGCAGCGGCTTGAAGGCCGTGGTCGTGCTGGTCGTGTCGACCAGGAGGCGGCCCCCGCCGAGCGTCAGTGCGGCGGCCGGCTCGATCGGCGCCTGCTGGCCGCTCACGAGGTCGCCGATGGAGACGTCGGCGCCGGCGCACACGACCGTGGCGCTGCCGCCGCGGAACGTGATGGTGGCCGTGGA
This sequence comes from Dactylosporangium sp. NPDC051485, assembly GCF_040682015.1. NCBI lineage: Bacteria > Bacillati > Actinomycetota > Actinomycetes > Micromonosporales > Micromonosporaceae > Dactylosporangium > Dactylosporangium sp. NPDC051485. Next base: position 15,427 of record NZ_JBFAZW010000120.1, on the reverse strand, counting down.
TTTGGCGTTGACCCGCAGCGCGTCGCCGTGCTGCACGTAATACTTGTCGCCGCGGCCCAGCGCGTGCTCCTGCCCGCCGACGCGGACGACCGCGCCGCCCCGCGTGACGGTGACCAGGGCGCTGTCATTCGGCATCTCCGCCCACACCGGGCCGGTGAACAGGTTGGCGCCGGTCAGGAACACCGCGAAAAGCAGCAGCAGGATGAGCAGCCACCACAAGCGGCGCTCGAAGCGGCGGTCGAGGCTGTCGTCGGCCGGGGGCGGCGGGCCGGGCGGCGCGGCCAGCGGCGGGTAGACCGACGGCGGGTGCGCGCCCGACATCGGCCGGCGCCCGCCCGCCGGGATGGTGTCGGGCGAGCGGCCCAGCAGCAGCGGCAGGCCGGCCACCGCGGGCAGCAGCCAGGCCCGGGCCGGGGTGCGGGCGGTGGCGACCTGGCCGGGCGAGCCGTCGCCGAAGGGCCCGATCATCGACCCGCGGTGCAGCTCGGCGCCCTCGGGCAGCTGCAGCGAGCCCGACTCGACGACGAGCGCGTCATCGCCCCCGCGCAGCACGACCGGCTCGCCGGGGCCGAGGTGCATGGGCCGGGCCCGGGTGAGCAGGCCGAGGCGGTCATCGGGGCCCAGGTTCTGCAGCGCCGGCGTCTCGCCCATGAGCCGCTCCAGCTCGTCCCGCTCGACCGGCGGCGGGCCGGGCAGCGGGCCGACGGCCGCGGCGACCGTCGAGGCCGGGATGGACAGCAGCGTGGTGCCCGCGGTCAGCCAGGCCAGCGCCGCCGGGGCGCCGGTCAGCGCGTTGGCCAGGCCGACCACGCCGCCGCGGCCGACCCGCTCGCGGACCGTGCCGGTCGGGTCGCCGGGGCGGCGGGCCTCCAGTGCGCCGTCGACCACGACGTAGACCGCGGGCTGGGCGGCGCCGGCGAAGACGAGCTGCTCACCGGTGCGCGGGTGCACCCAGCGGGCGTTCTGGGCCAGCTTGGCCAGGACCTCCGGCGACAGGCTGGACAGCGCCGAGGAGCTCAGCGCGGCGAACCGGCGCGGCTCGTCGCGCACCAGCTTGCGCTCGCCGAGGCGGTCGCGCAGGCGGCGGCCGCGGCGGCGCAGCCAGCCGAAGAAGAGGTACACCACCGGGGCCAGCAGCGCGGCGCAGATCACGACCAGCAGGCCCCGGCCCAGCCAGCCCGCGTGCCACAGGCCGGTCGCCACGCCGGCCACGCGGTCGGTGTACACCCGGTAGATCAGGTTGACCGCGATGGCGATCCAGACGACGGCGAGCATGCCGTAGAGCGCGACCAGGCGCCCCTCGCGGTCGAGATCGGCGAAGCGCGGCGGGCGGCGGCGCAGGCGGGCCAGCACCCAGGCGAGGCCCCGGGCCCGCAGGTTGGGCACCTCCAGCCAGTCCATCAGCAGGTAGTAGCCGTCGAGCGCCATGAACGGGTTCAGGTTGAACAGCGCGTTGAGGTACCACGCGAAGGCCAGCTTGAACGTCCACGGCTGCAGCTCGGGGAAGAACGCGCCGACGAGCTGGCAGGCGCCGGCCAGCACCAGGCCGGTGGCCGGGCCGGCGACGGTCGTCACGATGCGGGCGCGCCGGCCGGCCATCCACACGTCGGTGGTGTCCACGAAGACGGAGGGGATCCCGAAGTACACCAGGAAGCCGGCCACGGGAACGCGGCGCCCGGCATGCTTGGCGCCCAGCGCGTGACCCAGCTCGTGGCAGGCCAGCGCCAGCACGTTGAGGACGAGCAGCACGAGGGCGCCGGCGAAGTAGGAGTCGTTGGTGAGGAAGACGGACTGGTCGGCGCGGAACCAGTTCCACCCGAACACGCCCAGCCCGGCCAGCGCGACGAGGCCGGCGAGCACGGCGAACACGCGGGTGAAGAACAGCCGCCCGCCCGCCTTGTAGAGCAACGTGACGAACGGGTCGACCTTGGCCAGCACCACCCGGCGCCCCTGCGCGGTGGCGAGCAGGCCCTTGCCGAGCCGGACCGGCCACGGCCGCCGGTGAACCCGCTGCAACCGGTGGAACGCGTCGACCGGCAGCTCTCCGAGCATCCGGTTGCCGGCCAGGTCGGCCACGACCCGGGTGACCTGGTCCGGGGCGAGCCGGCCGGAGATCCGCGCGAACTCGGCGACCAGCCGGGCCACGGTGCGGCTGCCGTCCATGAGCTGCGCGAGCCGGAACTCCTCGGGCGTGAGCCGCAGGTAGCTCGACTCCCCGCTGTCGGGCGAGCGGAGCATCACGTACTCGACGCCGCGGGCCGACGTCAGCGTGACCGCCTCGACGCCTTCGCGCAGCACCGGCCGGGCCCGGGCCGGGTTGAGCCGGTCCGACACGGCGTGCCACAGCCCCACGTCGGCGGGGCCGAGCGGTACCCCTGGGGCACGCCCGGCAAGGGCCTCCCAGACACTGACGCGCGTCTCGATGACGGCCACTGTCGCTCCTGTTCGGGCACGGTTTCGGCCACGGACTCTAAGCGGGAATCAGCGCCGCGGGAAGGTTGCGTCCCGAACGTGACAATGCTTCGGCGAAGATGGCACCGTGTACATCCTCGCCATCGACCAGGGCACGACCTCCACCCGTGCGATCGTGTTCGACGCCGACGGCGCCATCGTGGCGCTTGACCAGCGCGAACACCGGCAGAGCTTCCCCCGTCCGGGCTGGGTCGAGCACGACCCGGTCGAGATCTGGCACAACGTCCAGGCGGTGTCGACCCGCGCCCTGGACCAGGCCGGCCTCTCCCGGGCCGACGTCGCCGCCATCGGCATCACCAACCAGCGCGAGACCACCATCCTGTGGGACGCCCGCACCGGCGAGCCGGTGCACCCCGCCATCGTCTGGCAGGACACCCGCACCGACGCCCTCATCCGCAGCCTCGCCGGCGACGCGGGCCCCGACCGCTTCCGCGAGCGCTGCGGCCTGCCGCTGGCCACGTACTTCGCCGCCCCGAAGGTCGCCTGGCTGCTCGACCACATCCCCGGGCTGCGCAAACGCGCCGAGGCCGGCGAGATCCGCTTCGGCACCGTGGACACCTGGCTGATCGAGAAGCTGACCGGCCGGCACGTCACCGACGTGACCAACGCCAGCCGCACCATGCTCATGAACCTCACCACGCTGGACTGGGACGACGAACTGCTCGCCGCGTTCGGCATCCCGCGCGTGATGCTCCCGGAGATCGGCTCGTCGTCCTACGTGTACGGCGAGGCGCGCACCATGCTGCACGGCGTGCCCGTGGCCAGCGCGCTGGGCGACCAGCAGGCCGCCCTCTTCGGGCAGGCGTGCTTCGCGCCGGGCGAGGCCAAGTGCACGTACGGCACGGGCTCGTTCCTGTTGTTGAACACCGGCGCCCGCCCGGTCCCCAGCGAGCGCGGCCTCGTCACCACCGTCGGCTACCGCATCGGCGACGCGGACCCCGTCTACGCCCTGGAAGGCTCGATCGCGATCACCGGCTCGCTGATCCAGTGGCTGCGCGACAACCTCGGCCTCATCGCCTCCGCCCCCGAGATCAACGACCTCGCCGCCACGGTCGAGGACAACGGCGGCTGCTACATCGTCCCGGCCTTCGCCGGCCTCTTCGCACCGCACTGGCGCCCGGACGCCCGCGGCGTGATCACCGGCCTCACCGGCTACGTCACCAAGGGTCACCTGGCCCGCGCGGCGCTGGAGGCGACCGCGTGGCAGGTGAAGGACGTGGTCGACGCGATGATGGCCGAGTCTGCGGTACCGCTGGAGACGCTCAAGGTCGACGGCGGGATGACCGCGAGCGACCTGCTGATGGGCTTCCAGGCGGACGTCCTCGACGTGCCCGTGGTCCGGCCGACGGTGGCGGAGACGACGGCGCTGGGCGCGGCCTACGCGGCGGGGCTGGCGGTGGGCTTCTGGCCGGACACCGACGCGCTGCGCGCGAAGTGGCACATCGACCGGCGCTGGGAGCCGTCGATGTCGGCCGAGGCGCGCGACCGCGGCCACGCCCTGTGGCTGCGCGCCGTCGAACGCTCCTTCGGCTGGGCCGACTGACGTCCGCGGACCGGCGGATCTTGACGAAACGCCAGCGCGTCACGACTTTTCGGACATATGCCCCGGCATATGTCCGAAAAGTCATGGTTAGGCGCGCCAAAACATTGAAAATGACCGCTGGGCAAAGAGCGGCGGCGCACCCCGCCAGGTGCGCCGCCTCTCTCCTGGGAGGGAACCAGCCTTGCGCCGCCGTCAGCCGAGCAGTTGCTGAGCGACGGCCTTCGCGGTGTTGCTCGAGATGGCGAAGCCCACGCCGATGTTGCCGGCCGCCGAGCCCGACGTGGCGATCGCGGTGTTGATGCCGATCAGCTGGCCCGAGGTGTTGACCAGCGCGCCGCCCGAGTTGCCCGGGTTGATGGCGGCGTCGGTCTGGATGGCGCCGGTGATCTTCGGGCCCGCGGCGGCGCGGCTCTCGGAGCTCTCGTCGATGGTCCTGTTCAGGGCGCTCACGATGCCCGAGGTCACCGAGGACTGCAGGCCCAGCGGGCTGCCCACGGCCAGGACGGTGTCGCCGACGTGGACGTTCGCGCTGTCGGCGAAGGCGAGCGGGGTGAACGTGCCGCCACCGGTCACCTTGACCACGGCCAGGTCGGTCGACGGGTCGGTGCCGACGATCTCGGCGGTGGCGGTCTTGCCGTTGGAGAAGGTGATCTGGACCGTGGTGCCGCGGGCGGTCGCGACCACGTGGGCGTTGGTGAGGATCGCGCCGTCCTCGGTGATGATCACGCCGGAGCCGACGGCGGAGCCGGTGTTGATGGAGACCACGCTCGGCGTCACCGCGGCGGCCACATCGGCCAGGCTGGAGGTGCCGGACTTCGAGCTGGAGTTCTGCGCGGTGATCACACTGCTGCCGGGGGTGGACGGGCGCAGCTCCAGGGCGGCGACGCCGCCGCCGATGGCCGAGGTGATCGAGAGCGCGACCGCGGCGAGCACCGCCGCGACGCCCTTGCCGAGGCTGTGGCGCTTGAGCGGGGCGGGGACGGCCGGCGGCACGACGGGTGCCGACGGCAGGTACCACTGCGGGGGGTGCTGCATGTGCGGCACGTGCGGCGGTACGTGGTTGGTGGGCATGTGCTGCGGTTGCGCGGCCGGCTCCGGCACCCATCCCTGCTCTTCGCTCATGATTTGAGCTTGCCGATGGCAGCTTGCGGGCCACCGGGAGCGGCCTGGGAACCGGCTGTGAGGGGAAGGCGAACCTGAAAGGTAGCTCCGCCACCCGGCGTGACGAACACCGACACCGTGCCACCGTGCACGAGGACCAGCGCCGCCACGATGGCCAGGCCCAGCCCGCTGCCGCTGTGCGAGCCGCCGGCCTGCCGCCGCGTGCGGGCCTTGTCTACCCGGTAGAACCGCTCGAACACCCGGGCCGCCTGCTCGTCGGTCAGGCCCGGGCCGTGGTCGGCCACCTCGATCAGCGCGTCGGTGCCGTCCCGGCGCAACCGCAGCTCGACCGGCGTCCCGGCCGGGGTGTGGGTCAGCGCGTTGGTCATCAGGTTGCCGACCACCTGGCGCAGCCGGGCCTCGTCGCCGTTGACCTCGATCGGCTCGTCGCGCTCGAGGTCCAGCGCGATCTCGCGGTCGGGGGCGACCGCCCGGGCCGCGGCCACGGCGTCGCTGGCGATCACGCGCAGGTCCATGTCGGCCAGGCTGAGCGGGCGCTCCTGGTCCAGCCGGGCGAGCAGCAGCAGGTCCTCGACGAGCAGGCCCATCCGGGACGCCTCGTCCTCGATCCGGCGCAGCAACGCCCCGGTCTCCTCCGGCGCGCGGGCGGCACCCTGGCGGTACAGCTCCGCGAAGCCCCGGATCGTGGTGAGCGGCGTGCGCAGCTCGTGGGAGGCGTCCGCGATGAACTGGCGCATCCGGTCCTCGGATGCCTCCCGGATGCGAAACGCCCCTTCGATCTGGCCGAGCATCGTGTTCAGCGCGTCGGCCAGGTGGCCCATCTCCGTCTCCGGCGGGCTCTCGGGCACGCGCTTGGTGAGGTCGCCGGCCGCGATCGCCGCCGCGGTGCGCTCGATCTCGCGCAGCGGCTGCAGGCTGGTGCGCACGATGGTGACGCCGACCGCGGCGATCACGACGAGCACGCCGGCGCCGATGAACAGCTCGGCGGCGACCAGCTCGTCGACCGCGTTGTCGATCATCGAGAGGTTCTCGGCCGCGCCGACGTACGTGCCGTCGCGCTGGGTGATGAGCACGCGCCATCGCTCGTGGGTGCCCGGGGCCCGCACGGTGTAGGGCTCGTCCACCTTCGCCAGCAGGTCGTCGGACGTCGTGGGCAGCGGCGGGTTGGCGTTGACGTCCTGCTGGCCGGTGGAGAAGATGACCGGCTCGCCGTTGCGGGTGCCGAGCCAGAAGAAGACGTAGGGGCTCGGGATCTGGGAGTCGTTCTGCTGGGGTAGCCGGCGCAGGTCGACGGTGCCGGCGAGCGTCCGCAGCTGGCTGTCGACCTTGTCGATCATCGAGCTGCGCATGACGAGCGCGCTGGCCACGCCGATGACGAGCAGGGCCATGGTGACGAGCGTCAGCACCGCTGCGACGAGCTTGACCCGCAGCGGTACGTCGGCAATGAACCGCACCGAAAAGACTCCGGATCAGACAGGCAGGCGCAGGACGTAGCCCACGCCGCGCAGCGTGTGGATCAGGCGCGGCTCCGCGATGTCCACCTTGCGCCGCAGGTACGAGATGTACGACTCCACGATGCTGTCGTCGCCCCGGAAGTCGTAGTTCCACACGAAGTCGAGGATCTGAGCCTTGGACAGCACCCGGCCGGCGTTCAGCATGAGGTACCGCAGCAGCTTGAACTCGGTCGGGGACAGCGCGATGGTCTGTCCCGCCCGGCTCACCTCGTGGGTCTCCTCGTCCAGCTCCAGGTCGTGGAAGACCAGCCGGTTCGGCCCCGGATCGCCCGCGGTGCGCCGCAGCACGGCCCGGATCCGGGCGGTGAGCTCCTCCAGGCTGAAGGGCTTGGTGACGTAGTCGTCGCCGCCGAGCGTGAGGCCGCGGACCTTGTCCTCGGTGCCGTCGCGGGCGGTCAGGAAGACCACGGGCAGGCGCACGCCGCCCTCGCGCAGCCGCCGGATCACCTCGAAGCCGTCGAGGTCGGGCAGCATCACGTCGAGCACCACGAGATCGGGCTTGGACTCGCGGGCCGCGGTGACCGCCTCGCTACCGGTGGTCACCGCGTCAACCGCAAAACCGGCAAAGCGCAGGCTGGCGGAGAGGAGCTCGCGGATATTCGGGTCGTCCTCGACCACGAGCAGCCTCGCCTCAGCCTGCGCCACGCCTGGCGACGGTGCACCCCCGGATTGTGCGACGCCGCCTCGTACCCCCATGTGCATATCTTTCCGCCCTCCGCTGGAGTAGGGCTGGTGGTTGCCTGGGAAGTTCCTGGGCGCAGGTAGCGCCAGCGATTTCCTAGCAAACGGTCAGCTATCGCAGCAAGCGTCTCACCTGGTCGATCGCGCCGTCCAACACCACGAGGGTGGCCCGCATCGTCTCCTGGCCGGCGCGGCCGGCGCGGGCCAGGCGGCGCACCTCGGCGAGCAGCTGGGCGGCCTTCTCCTCCAGCTCGCGGGCCACGTCGGCGGCGGGCGGCTCGGGCGGGCGGGTGCCGGCCGCGCCGGGGCGGGGCGGATACCGCCAGCCGAACGAGGCCGGCCCCGGCGGCGCGCTGCGCACCTGGCGGCTGGCCTCCTTCAGCTCGCGCTTGAGGTCGCGCACCGAGCCGCGCACGCCCTGCTCGACCTCGTCGGCCAGGGTGGACAGGTCGGCCAGCGAGGCGTTGATGTCGGCCTCGAGGGACTCGAGCTCGCGGGCCCGGCGCTGCAGCTCCTCGACGCCGGCCGGGGTGATCTCGTAGACCTTGCGCCCGCCCTCGGCCGTGTGCGTGATGAGGCCGTCGGCCTCCATGCGCTGCAGCCGCGGGTAGATCGTGCCGGCCGACGGCGCGTAGAGGCCGTGGAACCGGTTCTCCAGCAGGCGGATCAGCTCGTAGCCGTGGCGCGGACCCTCGTTGAGCAGCTTCAACAGGTACAACCGAAGCCGCCCATGGCTGAACACCGCGCTCATACCGTCACCTCCGCTGCGCTGCGACCGCTCATGCGCCGCCTGCTTCCTCGTCGTCCACGGGCCGGCGCAACAACGAGATCGTGCCAGATGTCGCATTGGCGGCCAGACGCCCGCCCGTGCCGGTCCCCAGCCGGCCGGTCACGACGTTCTTCGAGTGCTGGTCGAGCTCGGGGAACGCGTTGACCACGTGCCCGGAGATCGCGTTGAGGCTCACCCGCAGGTCGCTGTCCTCCCGCACCCGCGCCGTGATCTCCCCCGACACCGTGTCCAGCTGGACCTCGGTGCCCGCCGGCGGGTTGTCCAGGTCGCACGTCACGGAGCCGGTGATCGTACGCGCACTGACCCGCCCCGCCGTGGAGTCCGCGACCACGATCTCCCCCGAGACCGTCTCCAGGTCGACCTCGCCCCCGAGCGTCAGCGCCTCGATCGAGCCGGACACCACCTTGCCGGCCACCCGCCCGTCGATGCCCAGCAGCGTGATCCGCCCGCTGGTGACGTCGACGGTGGCCCCGTTGCGCAGCGAGGACGCGATCACGGTGCCCGACGCGACGCGGAGCCGGACCGCGGCCGCCACGGGCACGACGACCGAGACGTCAACCTTGTACCGGGGGCTGAACAGCCACCACATGAACCCGGGCCAGCCCTTGGGGAACTCGTGGGCGACGGTGAGGACGCCACCCTCGAAGGTCACGCTGACCGGCCGATCCCCGATGTGCGACACCTCGACCCGGGCCGGCCCGTCGGCCCCGACGACGTTGAGGCGGCCCGCCACCAGGGACACGCTGAGATCGGTGACGTCCCCCTCCAGCGTGAGCCGCTCCGGCTCACTGATGCTCCACGCGGTCATGACACGACTGTAGCGCAAAACGCGATACATCGCGACTGAGCTTCGAGACACATTGCGACATAGCAGAAAGTCGGACATATCGAGCATTTCTGCCCGGTACGTCCGACTTTCGAGGAACGGAAAGGCGATCAGCCGGCCACGACGGCGGCGGCGGCCCGCGCCAGGACGCGGCGGGGATGGGTGCGCGACTCGCACGGGGCCGGGTGCAGCTTCGGGTGGGCCCGCAGGGCGATGGACAGGTCCCGCGCCGCCACGACCCGCTTGAGCGAGGTCAGCAGCGACTCGTCGCCGATGAAGGCGGCCACCGTGGACACGACCCCGCCCTGGGCGAAGGTGAGGCGGACCGGCACCACCGGCACACCGGCATCGACCGCCGCCTGGAACATCGCCGGGCGGAAGGTCCCGCCCATGCGCCCGCACCACGTGGTGCCCTCCGGGAACACGGCCACCACGCCGCCGGCCGCGATGTTGCGGCTCACCTCGGCGATCGTGGCCGGCAGGCTCTTCGGCCGGGAGCGGTCCACGAACACCGTGCCCAGCGTGGCGGCCAGCCGGCCGATCAGCGGCCAGGACCGGACCTCACGCTTGGCCAGCAGGCGGGCCGGGGCATGGGCCAGGATCACGATGACGTCGAGCCAGGAGACGTGGTTGGCGACCAGCAGGGCGCCGGACTGCGGGATTTTGCCGCTCGCCGAGTGGCGGATGCCGAGGCCGGCGAGGACGGCCCGGGCCAGGCGGCGCTGGGCGCGCACCAGATGGCGCTGCGGCAGCAGGGCGAGCACCGGCACCGACAGCGCGGCGAAGAGGAGCACGACACCGGTGAACACGATCCGCTTCGCCATGACCAGGCGCGACACGGTGCTGGCGGCCGGCTGGGGCAGGCAGTCGATGCCGCAGGTCGAGCGGGGCAGCCAGAGGGTGTCCATGACAGCCATGGAGCTCACTCCTGTCCGAGGAAGTGGCGCATGTACCGCGGGTTGATCCGGTCCAGGGACAGCAGGACGTAGAAGTCCGCGCAGTCGAAGTCCGGGTCGTGGGCCGGCGCGCCGCCCACCCAGGAGCCCAGCCGCAGGTAGCCCTTGAGCAGCGGCGGGACGTCGATCTTGGCGGGGGGCTCGACGTCGGCGATCCAGGGGTTGCGCGGGCGCACCCGCCAGGCCGGCGGCACCAGGTGCTTGCGCTGGGCCAGGTCCCACACGCCCGCGGCGGTCACGCCGCCGTCGGCCAGCGGGACCGACGCGCAGCCGGCCAGCCAGCGGTGGCCGTGCAGGTGCATGTACCGGGCGATGCCGGCCCACATCAGGTTGATGACGGCGCCGCTGCGGTGGTCGGGGTGCACGCAGGAGCGGCCGGTCTCCACCAGGCCGCCACGCAGCTGGGCCAGGCCGGAGAGGTCGAACTCGGTCTCCGCGTAGAGGCCGCCGGCCGCGGCGGCACGCTCCGGCGGGAGCATGCGGTAGGTGCCGACGACCTCGCCCGTGAGATCCTCACGGATGATCAGGTGGTCGCAGAACTCGTCGAAGGCGTCGACGTCGAGTCCGGGCTCGGGGCTGTGCAGGGTGGCGCCCAGCTCACCGGCGAAGACGTCGTGGCGGAGCCGTTGTGCGGCCCGGACCTGGGCGCCGTCGGTGGCCACCAGCAGGGTGTAGCGCTGCAAGTCGCCCAGGTCCTGCGGGCCGGCGGCGACGGCGAGAATCGTCATGCGTTCGGTCTAAGCGTCGAGACCTGCGGATGGCTGACGTTGACTGGTTTCCCTGATGGCCTGCGGATGAACTGTCGATACCGTGGTCAGCCATGGTGGGATATTCAGGCACACCGTTGCCCAAGAAGCTCGGTGTCAACGCGGGACATCGCGTGCTGCTCGACGGCGCACCGGCCGGCTTCGAACTGCGCGAGCTGCCGGCCGACGTGACGCTGCACCGGCGCAGCACCGCGAGCCTATACGACGTCATCGTACTCTTCTGTCCGGATCTCGCCCGCCTGCGCCGCCGCTGGGCGCCGCTGCACCGGCTGACCCCGCCGGCCGGCGCGCTCTGGGTGGCCTGGCCGAAGCGCGCCTCGGGACTGACGACCGATCTCGACGAGAACGTCGTGCGGGCGTTCGCCCTGGCCAACGGCCGGGTCGACGTCAAGGTGTGCGCAATCGACCAGACGTGGTCAGGCCTCAAGCACGTGATCCGGGTGACAGACCGGTAACACGAGAGTTGTCCGGCCGTGCCATATTGGCGCATTCACCGCATCCCCGAGGGAAAGGAGCGGCGCGTTGTCGGAAGGGCAGATCGTCGTCTCCGGCCTGACGAAGCAGTACCGCAAGGTCAGAGCCGTGGACAATTTGTCGTTCGTGGTCGAGCCGGGCCGGGTCACCGGCTTCCTCGGCCCGAACGGCGCAGGCAAGACCACCACGCTACGCATGGTGCTCAACCTGGTGACCCCGACCGCCGGCACCGCGACGATCGGCGGGCACCGCTACGCCGACGTCGACGAGCCGCTGCGCCTGGTCGGGGCGATCCTCGAGGCATCCGCGGCACACAAGGGCCGCTCGGCCCGCAACCACCTGCGCTGCGTCGCGGCCGCGGGCGGCTTCCCGGCCGCGCGGGTCGACGAGGTGCTGGAGCTGGTCGGGCTGACCCCGGCGGCCAAGCGCAAGTTCCGCGGCTACTCGCTGGGCATGAAGCAGCGGCTCGGCATCGCCCAGGCATTGCTGGGCGACCCGAAGGTGCTGATCCTCGACGAGCCGGCCAACGGCCTGGACCCCGAGGGCATCCGCTGGATGCGCGGGCTGCTGCAGGGCCTGGCCCAGCAGGGGCGCACGGTGCTGGTCTCCAGCCACCTGCTGTCGGAGATGGAGATCCTCGCCGACGACGTGGTCATCATCGCGGCCGGCCGCCTGGTCACCCAGGGCCCGGTCGACAAGATCATCGGCCAGGGCTCGACGCAGAGCGCCGTGCGGGTCCGCACGCCGAACATCCAGGAGCTGGTCACCGCGGTCCGCGAGGCGGGCGGCGTGATCAACCCCAACGGCAACGGCGCGCACCTGGTCGCCGGCCTGGACGCGGCGGCGGTCGGCCGGCTGGCCCTGCAGGCGGGCGTCGAGCTGCACGAGCTCGTCGCCGAGCGCCCCGACCTGGAGCACGTGTTCCTCGAGCTGACCCAGGGAAAGGCGGCCATCCGATGATCCGGCTCATCCGCAGCGAGCTGCTCAAGCTGCGCACCACGAACATGTGGTGGATCTTCATGTTGTGCTCGCTGGTCTTCATCGGCCTTGCACTGCTGATCAACACCGCCCAGGCCGCCACGGACCTGGGCCACGGCGACATGCCCCGGGACATGCAGGTGGACCGCAACGCCGCCAACATCTACACGTCGGGCCAGTTCTTCGGCCTCATGATGGTGATGCTGCTGGCGATCCTGCTGATCACGAACGAGTTCTACCACCAGACGGCGACGGCGACCTTCCTGGCGACGCCGAAGCGGACCAGGGTCATCGTGGCCAAGCTGATCACCGGGGCCGCCATGGCGCTGGCCTTCTGGCTGGTCGCCACCGTGATCGACCTGGTCGTCGGCGTGATCTTCTTCGCCGCCGAGGGCTACGGCAACGGCCTCGGCCACTGGGAGGTGCAGCAGGCGATGTTGTTGAACCTCCTGGTGTACATCCTGTGGGCGGTCTTCGGCATCGGCATCGGGGTGCTGCTGCGCAGCCAGCTCGGCGCGACCATCACCGCCGCCGTGCTCTACACCATCGGCACCTACGCGTCCCTCGTCGTCATCACGCTCGTCCGCCAGTTCCTCATCAAGGAGGACTGGGTGTGGCAGGCCGCGGTCTACGTGCCGCCGCTGGCCTCCGAGCACGTGGTCGGAGGGCTCTCCGGCCAGCTGGACCAGGTCAACCTGCCCGGCCGCTGGGTCGGTGTGGTGGTGCTGGTCGGCTACGCGGTGGTGCTCGGCGGCATCGGCACGCTGATCACGCGCCGGCGCGACATCGGGTAGGGCCTCAAGAGTTCGGCAATTTCACGAGTGCAAGATCTTGGACAGTTGTGGCCGCCCACGGGCGGCCACAGTTGTAAGGGTGGACGTCTAGCGGGTCACTCACGGCGGCGTCGGCGACGAACGACCGTTAGACAGCGCGTAGCCTGGACCCGGACATCCGTAACCCCTAGAACACTCGCGTTTGGAAGAGGCGATCAACAGCCGTGTCGACCCAAGCGACCAACTCGCAGGAGAATCCGCTGGCGGGTTTTGGCCCGAACGAGTGGATCGTCGAGGACATGTACCAGCGGTACCTCGCCGACCCGGCCAGTGTGGACTCCGCGTGGCACGACTTCTTCGCCGACTACAAGCCCGCCCCGGACGCCACCCAGGCGTCCACCGTCGCGGCTCAGTCGGCACCCGCGCCCGCGAAGCCCGCGGCCGCGAAGGCCGCCCCGGCCAAGGTGATCGAGAAGCCGGCCGAGAAGGTCGAGAAGAAGGCCGTACCCGCCACCAAGCCCGCGCCGACCAAGGAGACCCCCGCCCCCGTCGGCGGCGCGAAGCACGTCCCGCTGCGCGGCGTCGCCGCCCGGATCGTGCAGAACATGGACGCCTCCCTGGAGGTGCCCACCGCCACGAGCGTGCGCGCCGTGCCGGCCAAGCTGCTGTCCGACAACCGGATCGTGATCAACAACCACCTGACCCGCGGTCGCGGCGGCAAGGTGAGCTTCACGCACCTGATCGGATACGCGCTGGTCCGCGCCCTGGCCGCGCACCCGGAGATGAACAACAGCTTCGCCGAGGTCGACGGCAAGCCCAACCTGGTCCAGCCCGAGCACGTCAACCTGGGCATCGCGATCGACCTGGCCAAGCCGGACGGCTCGCGCGCCCTGGTGGTGCCGAGCATCAAGGCCGCCGACACCATGGACTTCCGCCAGTTCTGGTCGGTCTACGAGGACACCGTGCGCCGCGCCCGGCGGGGCGAGCTCACCATGGACGACTACGCCGGCACGACCGTGTCGCTGACCAACCCGGGCGGCATCGGCACCGTGCACTCCATGCCGCGGCTCATGACCGGGCAGGGCGCGATCATCGGCGTCGGCGCGATGGAGTATCCCGCGCCGTATGCCGGGATGTCCGACGAGACCTTAGCCGACCTCGGCATCAGCAAGATCATCACGCTCACCAGCACCTACGACCACCGGATCATCCAGGGCGCCCAGTCCGGCGAGTTCCTCAAGGTCATGCACGAGCTGCTGCTCGGCGACCACGGGTTCTACGACCAGATCTTCACCGCGCTGCGCATCCCGTACGAGCCGGTGCGCTGGGTCCGCGACGTCGCCCGCACCTCCGAGGGGCAGATCGACAAGGCGGCCCGGGTCGTCGAGCTCATCCACGCGTATCGCGTGCGCGGCCACCTCATGGCCGACACCGACCCGCTGGAGTTCCGCATCCGCCGGCACCCGGACCTCGACGTCCTCGAGCACGGCCTGACCCTGTGGGACCTCGACCGCGTCTTCCCCGTCGGCGGGTTCGCCGGCAAGCAGAAGATGAAGCTGCGGGCCGTCCTCGGCGTGCTGCGCGACTCCTACTGCCGGCGGGTCGGCGTGGAGTACATGCACATCATGGACCCCGAGGAGCGGCGCTGGATCGCCGAGCGGGTCGAGAAGCCCTACGAGAAGCCCACGCCCGAGGAGCAGAAGCACATCCTCAACCGCCTCAACGCGGCGGAGGCCTTCGAGACGTTCCTGCAGACGAAGTACGTCGGGCAGCGCCGCTTCTCGCTGGAGGGCGGCGAGTCGCTGATCCCGCTGCTCGACGAGATCCTGCAGAACTCGGCCGAGGGCGAGCTCGACGAGGTGGTCATCGGCATGGCCCACCGCGGCCGGCTCAACGTGCTGGCCAACATCGTCGGCAAGCCCTACGAGAAGATCTTCTTCGAGTTCGAGGGGCACCTGGACCTCAAGTCCGCGCACGGCTCCGGCGACGTGAAGTACCACCTGGGCATGACCGGCAAGTACACGCACCCGGACGGCGAGCACGCCACCACCGTCTCGGTCGTGGCCAACCCCTCCCACCTGGAGGCGGTCAACCCGGTGCTGGAAGGCATCGTGCGGGCCAAGCAGGACAAGATCGACCTCAAGCTCGAGGGCTACACGGTCCTGCCGCTGCTGATCCACGGCGACGCGGCGTTCGCCGGCCAGGGCGTGGTCGCCGAGACGCTGAACCTGTCGCAGCTGCGCGGATACCGCACCGGCGGCACGGTGCACGTGGTCGTCAACAACCAGGTCGGCTTCACCACCGCCCCGGAGTACTCCCGCTCGTCGCTCTACTCGACCGACGTCGCCCGGATGATCCAGGCGCCGATCTTCCACGTCAACGGGGACGACCCGGAGGCCGTGGTGCGGGTCGCGCGGCTCGCCTTCGAGTACCGCCAGGCGTTCAACAAGGACGTCGTCATCGACCTCGTCTGCTACCGCCGCCGCGGCCACAACGAGGGCGACGACCCGTCGATGACCAACCCGCTGATG
>NZ_JBFAZW010000119.1:0-32604 GCF_040682015.1 Dactylosporangium sp. NPDC051485 | reverse complement strand
GCCGTGAGCGGTACGGAGCGCAGCGGAGTGGCCGCTCACCATGAACACAGCCAGACACGGCGCCACCGCAGCGAAGCGGAGGTGACGCCGTGAGCGGTACGGAGCGCAGCGGAGTGGCCGCTCACCATGAACACAGCCAGACACGGCGCCACCGCAGCGAAGCGGAGGTGACGCCGTGAGCACGCCCGACCTGGCCGTCGCCCGCCTGTGCGACGCGACCGCGATGCGCCTGCGGGACTCGGCGCTGCGCGGGCGGGTGCGGGCGGTGGCCGAGCGGCTGCGCCAGCCCCTGCAGGTGGCGGTCGCCGGCGCGGTCAGCGGCGGCAAGTCGACCCTCGTCAACGGCCTGCTGGGCCGGTCCGTCGCCCCGGCCGACGCGGGCGAGTGCACGCGGGTGGTCACCTGGTACGAGCACGGCCCCGACGACGGCCGGGTCGAGCTCGACCTGGTCGACGGCACCACCCGGGCCGCCCCGCTGGGCGAGGACGGACGGCCGCCGCGCACCCTGCCGGTCCCCGTCGAGCACGTGCGGCGGGTGCGGGTCAGGATGGACCTGCCGGCGCTGCGCGGGCTGACCGTCATCGACACGCCGGGCGTCAACACCGTGGCCGCGGCCAACGAGCAGGCGGCGCGCCGGATGGTCTTCGGCACCGACGGCACCGACCACGCCCAGGCGCTCATCTACGTGCTGCGCTACGTCCAGCGCTTCGACGCGGGCGCCCTGGCCGACTTCCGGACCCTGTCCGCGGCCTGCGGCATGAGCGGCGTCAACACCCTGGCCGTGCTGAGCCAGGTCGACCGGCGCGGCGACGCCGACGACCCGTGGCCGGGCGCGCGGCGGCTGGCCGGGCGGGCCTACGAGCAGCTGCGCACCTCGGTCTTCGACGTGGTGCCGGTGGTCGGGCTGCTGGCCGAGACGGCTCGGGCCCGGATGCTGTCCGAGGCGGACCTGGCCGCCCTGCGCGCGCTGGCCGCGCTCGACGAGCTCGACCTCGAGGACCTCCTGATCGACGTCGACGAGTTCGCCCGCTCCGGCGCCGCGCACGGGCGGCTGGCGGGGCACCTGCACCGGTACGGCATCCGGGTCGCCACCGCCGCCCTGCGCGGGCGTCCCGGGCTGGACCTCGACGGCCTGCACGCCGCCCTGCTCGCCGCGTCCGGGTTCGGCAGCGCGGCCACCTCCGGCGTCGGCTCGGTGGCCGCCGGCATCGCGCACTTCACCGAGCGGGCCGCGCAGCTCAAGGCTCTCGCCGCGATCGGCAGCCTGCGCCGGCTGGTCCGCGCGCCCGCGGGCGCCGGCGACCGGGCGGCCCTGGCTTCCCTGGCCGACGCGGTCGACGAGGGCCGCCCGCTCACCGCGAGCCTGCGCGGCCTGCGGGTCTTCGCCGCCCTCGACGCCGTCGGCCGCGGCCAGCTCAGCCTCGACGACGAGATGCTCGCCGAGCTGGTCGCCCTGGCCCGCGAGGACACCCCGGCGGCCCAGCTCGGCCTGCCGCCCGACGCCGGCCCGAAGGAGATCGCCCGGGAGGCCCGGGCCCGCTCGGTGCGCTGGCGGCGCCTGGCCGTGACCACCGGTACCCTCGCCGCCGGCCACCGCGCCCGCGACGTCCTCGGCGTGCTGGAGGACCTGGCGGCGCTGGATGCCGCGATCCCGGCCGCCGCCGCGCCGGCCGCCGCCGTCCCGCTCGGGGAGGACGCCGCCGGGCTGCTGCGCTCGCCGCGGCTGGCCGGCCCGCTTCGGGAGGCCCTGACCGCGCTGCTGTCCGGCGGCGGCCCGGCCGCGCAGGTCGGGCTGCCCGCGGGGGCCGGCGCGGTGGCGGTGGCCGAGCGGGCGGCCCAGCTGGCCGCGCAGTTCCGGGTGCTGCTGCACCGGCCGCTGCCCGCGCCGGAGAAGCGGGGCGTGACCGAGGTGTGCGGGGCTTACGAGGCGATCTGGGCGGCGGCGTCCGGCCCTCGCGGGGCGTGACGGAATGACCGAGGCGACGAGGAGGGACACGATGAGCGCGGTACGGGACCGGCCGACGGTCGTCCAGGCGCTGCTGGAGCACGCCAACCAGGTGCACGCCCTGGCCAAGCGGGCCGGGCGCGACGACCTGGCCGGCGTGCTCGCCGCCGAGGCCGCGCGCTGGAAGGACGTCACCGCCACGATCGTGGTCGCGGGCGCCCAGAAGCGGGGCAAGAGCCGCATGCTCAACGCCCTGGTCGACCGCCCCGATCTGCTGCCGGTCGACGTGGACGTGGCCACCCACACCTACCTGGCCGTGCGCCGCGGCCCCGAGCTGTCGGTCGTGGTCCGCCGCCGCTCCGGCGAGCGGATCGCCAACCTGCCGATCACGCCGGACGACATCGTCGACTACGCCTCGGCGCTGGGCGACCCGGACAAGCGCCGCGACGTGGTCGGCGTCGAGATCGCCATGGAGCACCCCCTGCTCGACGGCGTCCGGCTCGTCGACACCCCGGGCGTGGACAGCCTCACGGTCGGGCACCGCCACACCACGATGGCGATGCTGCAGGAGGCCGACGCCCTGCTGTTCGCCGTCAGCGCCCAGGACCAGCCGATCCTGCGCCACGAGCTCGAGTTCCTGGCCGAGGCCGCCCAGCGGGTCGAGGTGGTCGCGTTCGTGCTCACCATGGTCGAGGACTCCTCGTCCTGGCACAGCCTGCTGGAGGAGAACCGCCGCCGCCTCGCCGACTTCGTCGGGCAGTCCACCGACGGCGCCCGCGTCCAGCGCCTCCTGGGCGCCCCGTGGATCCCGGTCAGCGCCAAGCTCGCCGAGGCCTCCGCCGCCCGCCGCGCCCTGGGCCAGCTCGAGCGGGCCGACGCCCTGTGGGAGCGCAGCGGCATGGGCCGGCTCGCCGACTACATCCGCTCCTGCGCCGGCGACCGCGAGATCGCCCGCTGCGCCAAGGTGCTGGCCGGCACCGACTCGGTGCTGCGCGCCATCACCGTGGCCGAGCAGGACCGCCTGGTCGCCGCCACCGAGAGCAAGGACGCCCTGCACGAGCGCCTGGAGGAGGTCGAGGCCGCCGGCCGCGACCTGGCCGCCCGCGTCCGCGAGCGCCGCCGCTTCGCCGTGGAGCAGCAGTTCCTGGGCCGCGACGTGGCCACCATGGTCCGCGCGAAGCTGGACGAGCTGCGCCGCCCCTACGACGCCGCCGTGCCCGGGCTCACGAACCGGGCCCGCGTCGATGAGTTCCTGTCCGGCCTGGCCGAGAGCGTGGAGCTCTCCCTGCAGGCGGCCTGGGCCGAGCTGACCGACCAGATCCAGGACACGGCCGCGCGGGCCCTGACCGAGTACCTCCTGGCCATGGGCCTCGACCCGATCGACATCGACCTCGTGACCCTGCAGTTGCCGACCACCACCCGCAACCGCCTGGCCAACCGCCCCGACACCCCGGGACACCGCTTCGACATGCTGCGCGAGGGCGTCCCCGGCATCACCATGGCCGCGAGCCTGGCCACGATGCTCGCCGCGACGGGCGTCCTGCTGCCGATCGCGCTGATCGCCGGCCCGGTGGTGGCCGCGGGCGTGACGTGGCGGCGGCACCAGTACGAGCAGTCGGGCCGCAGTCAGGCCGGCATCCGCCAGCTCATCGCCGAGACCTTCAACGCCGCCGCCGCCGAGATGATCACCGCCCTGGACCGGGCCCTGGCCCGCTGGCGCGGCGAGGCGGAGGACGCGGTGGAGGAGAGCATGGCCGCCCAGCGCCGCGAGGCGGAGTCCCGCCGGGCCGAGCTGACGGCGCTGTCGGCCCGCGACGCGACGGCCCGCCGCGAGGCCGCGAAGACCGCCCAGGACCGCCTGGGCACCGCGAAGCGCCTGATGGCCCAGGCCGAGCAGCTCCGCGCGGAGCTGAGCGAGCGCCTGCGCCCGTTGACCACCGCCTGACCGGGCCGGCGCCGTGCCCGCCGGCCGGCCGGCGTCCTCAGATGGGCACGCTCACGAGGTGGCCCAGGTTGGCCCGCGCCACGCCCGGGGCGGACCACGGGTCGTGCAGGCACAGGAGGTTGGCGCCCAGCCTGGCCACCGGCTCCAGCCAGCCCGTCGCCGAGCGCACCGTGCGCACCCCACCGGGCGTCGCGTGCAGCAGCTGGGTGCGGCCCTCCGGGGCGCTCGCGGCGAGCCACAGCCCGTCGCCGTCGACCACCACGCGCGGCACCTCGGCCCGCTCGCGGCTGGTCAGGTGGCCCAGCATCGACACGCCCGGCTCCTGGAACAGGGTGCGCAGCTCGCCGCCCGGCTCCAGGACGGCGATCCACAGGCCGCGGGACGGCAGGACCTGTTCCAGGCCGATGGCGTACATGCGCTCGCCGGCCGGGAACCAGCGCAGGGCGCCCGGGCGGGGGCGGCTGGCCAGCAGGTTGGCCTCGCCCTCCAGGGGGCCGGTCTCCAGGCCCGACTCGGTCGCCAGGTGCCACTGGTCGCGGTGGTGCACGGCCTGGTACAGCCAGTTCTTGTCCCGCCGCCGGCCGTGCTCGATCTTGCCGCCCGGGCTGACCTGGCAGACGAGCTGGTAGGGCTGGACCTGCTGGTGGCGGCCGCGGGAGAAGCCGGCCGGGCGGCGGTAGGTCGCGCCCATCGGGCTCTTGCTCGCGTAGCGGCCGAGCACGACGACGCAGCCCGGCGTGCCGTGGGCCGGCATCGGCAGCGACTCCGACGGGCTGTTCTGGTCGACGAGGCGGCGCAGGAGGTTGTTCTCGTTGACGTACCACCGGGCCGTGTCGCCGATGTCCAGCGGCAGCGTGTCCTGGACGAAGACGGCGGTCAGGTTGGTCTCGATGACCGACAGGCCGCCGGTGGCGCCCCAGGGCAGGCCGATCGTGTTGTCGACCAGCGCCGACGGGTACGGGCGCAGGAAGGCCCAGCCGACCCCGCCGTCGGCGAGCAGGATCGGGTCCTCGGCGGTCATCACGGTGCGGCTGGAGCGGATGACCAGCTCGGGGCTCAGCGTGTGCAGCTGGGCCGCGGCGACGCCGAAACGGTCGGAGACGAGCAGGCCCTCGGTGGTGGCGGCCCAGCCGGTGACCCGGCCCAGCGCGAGCTGCCGGTCCGGGCGGCCGGTCGCGTCGAGGCGGTGCAGCACGTCGACGGTGGCGTTGGGGTCGCGGCACCAGACGTAGACGTCGGTGCCGGTCGCGAGGGCCTCCACCACGCCGGCAAGGTGCACGTCGAAGCGATCGCCCTCGGCGACGACCGGCTGCGGTGCGACGACGGGCGTCGCCAGCCGGGGGCGAGCGACGGGAGCGGCGGAGGCGACGGGGGCGGGCGCGGCGGCGGGCGCCGCGGCGATCGGGGCGAGCGCCATCCGGGCCGCGCCCAGGGCCACCACCGTCTTGGGGTCGTCCCACGTGCGGACCTGGGCGGCGTAGCGGGAGCGCAGCGTCTGCTCGACCAGCGGCATGCGCGAGGCCCCGCCGGTCAGGAAGATCCCGGCCAGCGTCTCGAGCCCGCCGCCGTCGTCCTGCGCCTGGCGGATCGTCTCGCTGAGGATGTCGGCCGTGCGCTGGATGTCGGTGCCGATGAGGTTCTCCAGCTCGGCGCGGTTGATCTCGACGTCGACGTCGGCGCCGGAGATGTACTGGCTGGCGGTGTCGTACTCCGACAGCGCCTCCTTGGCCGCCCGCGCCTCGCCCAGCAGGTCGGCGGCCGCGGCCAGCCAGCGCCGCTCCACGCCGGTGGAGACCTGCTCCCACCACTGCGGCGCGCGCTGGGCGAGCTGGGCGCCGAAGTACTCGTACACCCGCTCGTCGAACGTCTCCCCGCCGATCTGGTCGTCGCCGCCGGGCTTGCCGACGACCACGAACTCCCCGTTACGGCGGGCCAGCACGGCGCTGTCGAACGTGCCACCGCCGAGGTCGTAGACGGCGACCCGGCCGCCCTCGGCGAGGTTGTGCGAGACGGTGTAGTGCACGGCCGCGGCGACCGGCTCCTCGACCAGGTGCAGGGTGGCCTCGGGGACCACGGCCGCGGCGGCCGCGCGCAGCACGGCGCGGCGGTCCTCGCCCCACGCGACCGGGTGGGTCAGCACCAGCGAGGCCGGGCGGGCCCCGTCGAAGCGGGAGCGGCCCTCGGCCACGAAGAGCTCCAGCAGGGCGGCCATGGCGTCGCCGGCCTCGACCGGGGTGCCGCCGAGCAGCATGGCGCCGCGGCCCACGTACCGCTTCGGATTGCGCTCCGCGCGCTCCGGGGACCGGCCGACGAGCCGCTGGGCCAGGCTGCCTGCTAGCAGCCGCCCGGCGTCGTCGAGCAGGACGGTGGACGGAATCCTCCGCTCACGCCCGACCTCGAGAATCTCGACGCGGTCCCCGACGGCTGTCGCCGCCGCGGAAAAGCTGGTTCCAAGATCGACTCCGAGACCCCAAGCCGGCATCGCTTCCCTTTCCACGCCCCGTCGGCCTCATGCTAGGGCGGCGCGGCCCGGTACCGATCGTCCGTCGGGTGCCCGGGCATCGCCGACCGGCCAGAAATCGCCGCCCCGCACGCGGCCCAGGTCGACATCGATGCCGGGGCCCTGCACGCCGGCCCGCGATGCCGACCTGCGCGGACGTCGAAGCGCGCCACAACCTCGAACGTTCGGGTGAGATCCGGCATGCAACGGGCACGATAGGGTCGGCTCCGTGACGCGGGAGGCGCTGCGGTTCGTCAAGGCCACCGCCGGGGTCGCCGCGCTCGGCACCGTCTGGTGCGCGGCCTACCTCACCGTCGGAGCCGGCCCCGAGGCCCTCGTCTACGTCTTCGTCCCGGTCGGCGGCGCCCTCGCCACCGCGTCCGTGCTGCACCTGGTCCGCCGGGGCGAGCTCGACCCGGCCGGCCGGCGCTTCTGGCGCCTCGTGGTGACCGCGCTGGCGTTGATCACCGTCGGGTACGCCTGGCTCGCCCTCGACATGCTGGTGCACTGGCGCGGGGCACACTGGCGCACCATGCCGCTGCCCGCCGCCGGCTGCGCGGCGCTCGGCTTCGCCATCGCCATCTGGGCCGTCGCGCGGGTGCCGGTGGCGCAGTCCGGCGGCGTCGAGCGCTGGCGCGTCCTGCTCGACCGCGCGATCGCGTGCCTCGGCTGCGGGGCGGTGCTGTGGTACGCCGGCCTGGCCCCGATGTTCTCCGCCGCCGAGCCGTGGAGCCGCCAGGCGATGGTGCTGGTCGGGCTCGGCTTCCTGGTCGCGATCGGGGCGGCGACGAAGGTCTCCTACGTCGAGGGCGGCCCGGTCGACCCGGCCGCCCTGCGGTGCATCGCGGCCGGCGGCGGCGCCGTGGCGGCGGCCGTCGCCGTGCTGGCGGTGCGGTTCGGCTACGCCGGCGCCGTGCCCGCCCAGGCGATCGTCATGCCGCTCGCGCCGGTGCTGGCCACGCTCGGCACGGCCGCCCAATGGCGCGCCACCAGCGGGGCACGGCGCAGGCCGGCCCGCGGCGGGGTGCTGCTGCCCTACCTGGCCGTGGCCGCGGCCGACGTGCCGCTCATCGCCGTCGCGCTCGGCGCGCCGCTGCGCTGGCCGGCCCGGGTCGTGCTGCTCGCCGCCGTGCTGGTGACCGCGCTGGTCACGCTGCGGCAGTACGTCGCCTTCCGGGAGAACGCGCGGCTGCTGCACAACACGCGGGTGCAGGAGGAGCGGCTGCAGTACGAGGTCAGCCACGACGGGCTCACCGGGCTGGCCAACCGGGCGCTGTTCCGGGACCGGCTGGCGGCCGCCCTGGACGGCACCGGCCACGCGTACGTGCTGCTGGTCGACCTCGACGACTTCAAGACCGTCAACGACCTGCTCGGCCACGGCGTCGGCGACGGGCTGCTGGTCTCGGTCGCGCAGCTGCTGCGCGCCGAGGCCGGGGACGACAGCCTGCCGGTGCGGGTCGGTGGCGACGAGTTCGCGGTGCTGCTCACCGGGCCGGGGGCCGACCCGGAAGGGATGGCCCGGCGGCTGCTGGCCGCGCTCGACCGGCCGATCAGCGAGCACCGGCTGCTGGTGCAGGCCAGCATCGGCATCGCCGAGGCCGAGCCCGGCGCCACCGTGGACTCCGTCCTGCGGGATGCCGACGTCGCGATGTACACCGCCAAGCAGCGCGGGAAGGCGAGCTTCGTGCGTTACGTCGACGGCATGGGCGAGCCGGTGCTGGCCCACATGCAGCTCGGGGCCGAGCTGCGCCGGGCCGTGGACGAGGGCGAGCTGCGGGTGGTCTACCAGCCGATCCTGCGCCTGGACGACAACCGCGTGATCGGGGTCGAGGCGCTGGTGCGCTGGCAGCACCCGCAGCGCGGCACGGTGAGCCCGGCCGAGTTCATCCCGGCCGCCGAGCGGACCGGGCTGATCGTGCCGCTGGGCCGATTCGTGCTGCGCGAGACCTGCCGGCAGGCGGCGGCGTGGCTGGCCGAGTACGGCCCCGACGCACTGCTGGAGGCGGGCGTGAACGTCTCCGCCCGGCAGCTGCACGACCCCGACTTCGTGGCCGACGTGCGCGCGGCGCTGGCCGAGAGCGGGCTGCCCTGCGAGCGGCTGGTGCTCGAGGTGACCGAGTCGGCGGTGCTGCGCGGCCAGCAGGTCTCGCGGACGCTGGCCGAGCTGGACCGCATGGGCATCCGGCTGGCGCTGGACGACTTCGGCACCGGCGAGTCCTCGCTGAGCCTGCTGCGGGCGTTCCCGGCCGCGATCGTCAAGCTGGACAAGTCGTTCGTGGACGGCATCGAGGTCGACGACGGGCGGCCGGCCGACGCCGACGCCCGGCAGGCGGTGGCCCGGGCGGTCATCCAGCTGGCCCGGGCCCTCGGCCTGGACACGGTGGCCGAGGGCGTGGAGAGCGCCGAGCAGGCGGCCGTGCTGCGCGAGCTCGGCTACACCCTGGGCCAGGGCTACCACCTGGCCCAGCCCATGACCGCCGACGGGATGTCCCGCGTGCTGGCCCGCCAGCAGGCGATGGCGGCCCAGGACCGTTAGCGCCCGCTACTCGCGCCAGCCGGAGAGCTCCACGCCCTTGGCGGTCTCCACCCGGTAGCCGAGGCGGATCGTCTGCTGGGCGGACTCGGCGATCGGCAGCTTCCAGGTCAGCACGCCCAGCTCGGTGCGCTCGGTCGGCTGCGGCTCGGCGAGCGTCTCGCGGACCGTGATGGCGTCGTGGCGGGAGACCGGCACCTGGTCGAGCACGGTGACGGTGATCGGGCGGCCGGTGTAGTTGCCGATCGTGGTGCGGTACTCCACCTCGCGCCGCCGGCTGGAGCCGAGCGTCACCTTCGTGGCGGTGCGGCGGGTCAGCTCGCGCTCCACCCGCACCCGGTCGTCCAGGCCCAGCGCCAGCTCCAGCTCCTCGCCGGGGGCCCAGGTGGCCAGGCCGGTGCGGCTGACGAAGTCGGCCTCGTGGAAGACCGCGGCCTGCCCGGGCGGCAGCGTGTGGCCCGAGGAGTTGGTGACCACGGCACGCAGGTGCACGTCCGCCGAGCGGGCCGGGGCGGCCACGTGGTCGAGGCGCGCGGCCAGGTCCAGCACCGCGACGGTGGCCCGGGCGGTGGTGCCGTCGGCGGGCACCGCGACCGGGCGGGCCGGGCGGTAGACCGCGGCCACCGCCCCCTCCTCCACCCGGGCCTCGGCCTGCCCGAGCGGGGCGGCGTCGGCGAACGCCTCCTGCAGCATCGCCGCGCCGCCGGGGGCCGGGGCGGACATCATCGGGGCCGGCATGGGGACGGGGCCGCCGCCGAAGCCCGCCGAGCGCGCCATGGGCATCGGCCGCGGCGGCGGGAGCGGGTCGAGGTACCACGGGTGCAGCTCGGGGATCTCGGCCACGCCCGACGTGCGGGCGGTCGACAGCGCCAGCTCGCACTCCGGCCAGTCCTCGCCGGTGCGCTGCTCGACCAGGCCGAACCAGGTCACCTGCAGCGCGTCGCCGACCAGCCGCACGTCGTAGTTGCAGCGCCAGCCGGCCTCGCCCACCTGGTACGTCACGTCCAGCTCGACCGGCTCCTCGCCGGCCACGCTCAGCGCGACGACGGCGTAGCGGGCGTCGGGCTCGCGCTTGCCGGACAGGTCGGCCAGGCGCCGGTCGGCGGCGGCGATCCGGTCGGCCACCTCGGCGCGGCGCTGCTGCAGCTGCCGCAGCGCGGCCAGCACCTCGGTCATCTCGGCCCCCAGCGTGCCGGAGAACCCGGTCGCGGCCTCGGGGGCGGAGGCGCCGGTGGCCAGGGCGCGCGCGTAGGCCGAGCTCGCCCGCTCGCCCAGCGTGGTGAGGAACGTCTGGCGCTGGCGCAGTACCGTCTCGGCGTCCTCGATCCCGTCGGCCTCCGCCGTCAGGCGGCGCCGCTCGGCGCGCAGCTCGGCCACGGCCGCGTCGGAGGGCTCGGCGCGGCGGTGCAGCACCACGTCGACCCCGAGGACGGTGGCCGGCCCGCGCCCGCTGACCCGCACCGAGTCGGGGTCGAGCCCGAGCGGCAGCGGGCCGACCTCCACCACCCGGTCCCCGGCCGGCAGGATCTGCCGGACCCGGCGGGTGACCCGCGCCTGGGCCGGATACACGGTGACCGCGACGATGGGCGCGTCGATCGAGTTCTCCACGATGCGCACCGTAGCAGTCCGCCACCCAGGCATTTCACCCATCACAGTTTCATGACGGCATGCAGAGACGTTGACGAATCGACGGAGATCTGCAACGTTAGATTCCCCGTCCGCAAGAAGCTTGCAGAATCTTGCAACTTCCCGGCAGGCGCACCGCCGACCGCCTGCCCCTAGTGCTTCACACCCACAAACGCCCTGTCCCGTGCGCGCCTCCGCCAACTCCCGACTCCCACCGGGACGGCCGCCGGTCACGGGGCGATCCGTGCTGTCGTCTGAACGGAGCAGAGGACACCCCCATGAAATCCAAGCTGCTCGCCGGCGCCCTGACGGCCGTTCTGGCCGCCACCGCCGTCGCCGCCGCCACATCCACACCCGCCCACGCCGCCGGTGGGCCCAACCTCGCGCTCGGCAAGACCATCACCGCCAACAGCGTCAACGGCTCGTACGCAGCCGCCAACGTCAACGACGGCAACCAGGCCTCCTACTGGGAGAGCGCGAACAACGCCTTCCCGCAGTGGATTCAGGTCGACCTCGGTGCCGCCACCGCCGTCGACCAGGTGAAGCTGAAGCTGCCCACCGGCTGGGGCGCCCGCACGCAGACGCTGAGCGTGCGGGGCAGCACCGACGGCAACAACTTCGCCGACCTGTCGGCCTCGGCCGGGCGGACCTTCGACCCGGCCAGCGCCAACACCGCGACCATCGGCTTCACCGCGGCCACCGTGCGCTACGTCCGGGTGAACGTCACCGCCAACACCGGATGGCCGGCCGCGCAGCTGTCGGAGTTCGAGGTGTACGGCGCGGTCAGCGGCCCGCAGCCGCCGACCGCACCGGGCAACCTGACCCTCACCGAGCCCACGGCGGGCCAGCCCAAGCTCACCTGGACCGCGTCCTCCTCGACGCTGGGCATCGCCGGGTACACGATCTACGCCAACGGCACCGCCCGCACGACCGTTTCCGCCACCACGCTGACCTACACCGACACCCAGCCGACCACCGCCACGGTGACCTACTGGGTGCGGGCCAAGGACACGGCCGGCAACGAGTCGGCCGACAGCAACCACGTGACCCGCAACGGGACCACGCCGACGGGCGGCACGAACCTGGCCGTGGGCAAGGCGATCGAGTCGTCGTCGTCGGTGTTCTCGTTCGCCGCGGCCAACGCCAACGACGGCAACACCGCGACGTACTGGGAGTCCAACGGGTACCCGTCGACGCTGACCCTGCACCTCGGGGCCAACGCCGACCTCACCGCGCTGGTCGTCAAGCTCAACCCGGACACGGCCTGGGGGCCGCGCACGCAGAACTTCGCCGTGCTGGGCCGCGAGCAGTCCGCCACCGGCTTCAGCAACCTGGTCGCCCGGGCCGACTACAGCTTCAGCCCGTCGGGCAACCAGAACACGGTCACCGTCCCGGTGAGCAGCCGGGTCGCCGACGTGCAGCTGCAGTTCTTCAGCAACAGCGGCGCCCCCGGCGGGCAGGTGGCCGAGCTGCAGGCGATCGGCACCATGGCGCCCAACCCCGACCTCGTGGTCACCGCCGTCTCCTGGTCGCCGAGCTCGGTGAACGAGTCCACCCCGATCACGCTGTCGGCGACGGTGAGCAACAGCGGTAACGCCGCGTCCCCCGCCACCACGGTGAACTTCAACCTCGGCGGCACCGTCGCCGGCACCGCGGCCGTCGGCGCACTGCAGCCCGGCGCGTCCACCACGGTGACGGCCAGCGTCGGCACCCGCGCGATCGGCACCTACCCGGTCTCGGCCACCGTCAACCCGGCCAAGACCGTCATCGAGCAGAACACCGACAACAACACCCTGGCCGCGTCCACCTCCCTCGTGGTGACCCAGGCGCCCGGCCCGGACCTGCAGGTCCTCTCCATCAGCAGCAACCCGGCCAGCCCGCCGGCCGGCGCCGCGGTCTCCTTCATCGTGGCCGTGAACAACCGCGGCACCACCGCGGTCACCGCCACCACGGTCACCCGAGTCACCGTCGGCACGACCACGCTCAACGCCAACACCGGGGCGATCGCCGCCGGGCAGACCGTCAACGTCGCCATCCCCGGCACCTGGACGGCGGTGAACGGCGGCGCCACCATCACGGCCACCGCCGACGCCACCGACGTGGTCGCCGAGACGAACGAGACCAACAACACCCTGACCAAGTCCATCGTGGTCGGTCGCGGCGCCGCGGTGCCGTACACCGAGTACGAGGCGGAGAACGGCGCCTACACCGGCACCCTGCTGACCGCCGACCCGCTGCGCACCTTCGGGCACACCAACTTCGCCACCGAGTCCTCGGGCCGCAAGTCGGTGCGCCTCGACTCGTCCGGCCAGTACGTCGAGTTCACCTCGACCAACCAGGCCAACTCGATCGTGGTGCGCAACTCCGTGCCGGACGCGCCCTCGGGCGGCGGCCAGGACTACACCATCAGCCTGTACGCCAACGGCACCTTCGTGCAGAAGCTGACCCTCTCCTCGCACTTCAGCTGGCTGTACGGCAACAGCGACGACACCGAGTCGCTGTCCAACACCCCGGGCGGCGACGCGCGCCGGCTCTTCGACGAGGCGCACGCGCTGCTGTCGTCGAGCTACCCGGCGGGCACCAAGTTCCGGCTGCAGCGCGACGCCGGGGACAACGCCTCGTTCTACATCATCGACCTGGTCGACCTCGAGCAGGTCGCCCCGGCGCTGAGCCAGCCGGCCGGCTGCACCTCGATCACGCAGTACGGCGCGGTGCCCAACGACGGCCAGGACGACACGGCGGCGATCCAGAAGGCCGTGATGGACAACCAGAACGGCGTCATCTCCTGCGTGTGGATCCCGGCCGGGCAGTGGCGGCAGGAGCAGAAGATCCTGACCCCGGACCCGACCCGCGGGCAGTTCAACCAGAAGGGCATCCGCAACGTCGTCGTCAAGGGCGCCGGCATGTGGTACTCCCAGCTGTACACGACCACTGAGCCGCAGAAGGTGGTCGGCAACATCAACCACCCGCACGAGGGCAACGTCGGCTTCGACATCGACGACAACGTCCAGATCTCCGACATCGCCATCTTCGGCGGGACGACCAACCGCAAGGACCGCGGCCACGGGCTCAACGGCCGCTTCGGCAAGAACACGAAGATCAGCAACGTGTGGATCGAGCACACCAACGTCGGCGCGTGGGTCGGCCGCGACTACAGCGACACGCCCGCCTACTGGAACCCCGCCGACGGCCTGCAGTTCAGCGGGATGCGCATCCGCGACACCTACGCCGACGGCATCAACTTCGCCAACGGCTCGCGCAACTCGACGGTGTTCAACTCGTCGTTCCGCACCACCGGCGACGACTCGCTGGCGGTCTGGTCCAGCACGTATGTGAAGGACCAGTCGGTGGACGTCGGCCACGACAACCACTTCACCAACAACACCGTCCAGCTGCCGTGGCGGGCCAACGGCATCGCCATCTACGGCGGCTACGGCAACGCCATCGAGAACAACGTCGTGTCCGACACGATGAACTACCCCGGCATCATGCTCGCCACCGACCACTCCCCGATCGCGTTCTCCGGCACCACGACGATCGCGAACAACGGGCTGTACCGCTGCGGCGGCGTGTTCTGGGGCGAGCAGCAGAAGTTCGGGGCGATCACGCTGTTCGCGCCGTCGAGCGACATCGTCGGGGTCACCATCCGCGACACCGACATCTCCGACTCCACCTACGACGGCATCCAGTTCAAGGCGGGCAGCGGCCAGTACCCGAACGTCGCGATCACCAACGTCCGCATCGACAAGTCGAACAACGGCGCCGGCATCCTGGCGATGGGCAGCGCCCGGGGCAGCGCCACGCTGACCAACGTCACCATCACCAACTCGGCGACCGGTGACCTGGTCAAGGAGGCGGGCTCGCAGTTCGTCTTCAACGGCACGCCCAACTAGTTTCCACAGGCGGTCACCGGCGCTTTCCCGGCCGGTGACCGCCCCCCCCCGGAACCGGGCCCGCGGTGGTAGCGTCCAAGCTCCATGCGGACCAAGCTCCTCGCCGTCGCCGCCCTGGTCGCGGTCGCGCTCACGGGGTGTGCGAAGAAGCTCGACGGGCCCGAGGTCCCGGCGGGCCCACCGGAGATCCACGACGCCTGGACCTCGTGCAAGGACCTGCCCGAGGGCACCCCGACCGGCCCCGCCGGCGGGCAGGGCCAGACCGACGCGCTGATGCTGCCCCGGCTGCCCGACGACTTCGCGCCGGCCGCCGTCGTGGTGTGCGCCATGGAGATCCAGGACGGGCCCGGCGGCGCCAAGAACCAGGCCAGGGTCGAGCGGCGCGCGACCGACGTGCGCGAGCTCACCGCCGCGCTGCGCCTGCCCGGCCTGCGGCCACCGGCCGACGCGGCGTGCGACCTGGCTCTGGTCACCCTCCCCTTCTTCGCGGTCCTCGACGCCGGCGGGCACTGGCTGCAGCCCGGCGTCGCCGGCGACGGCTGCGGCAACCCCCGCATCGAGGTGCGCAACGCGCTGCAGCACCTCCACAGCACCGTCGTGTCCTCGACCGTCATCGGCGAGATCGTGTCCTCCGCGGCCGCCCAGTCCGGCTGCAGCCAGGGCTACTCCGACATGGTCGGCACCGTGACCAGCGAGGCCGGTGCGAAGCTGGACGGGCCGTTCGAGCCGGCCACGGCCGACGTGCGGCTGTGCGTCTACACCGTGCCGCCGTCCGAGCAGGGCAGCGCCAAGCCGGGTGGGAACTTCGAGCGGGGCGGGCCGCTGGCCGCGGCGGCCTGGGCCGAGCTGCGCAAGGCCATGCTCGCCGCCGGGCCGGCGGCGCCGTGCACCGCCCACGCCGGCCGGTTCGCGATGTTCCAGCCGGCCGGCAACGGCCCCGGCGGCGTGTGGGTCGAGCTCGACGGCTGCCGGCGCATGAGCACCGAGTCGGACAAGGGCTGGTCGCTGCGCCAGGCCGACGCCGCGCTGATCGACCGGATCACCAGGGCCGCCTGAGCCCCTGCGCCGCGCCGCGAGCTGACGGTCCCGGGACGGGCCGGGTATGGCGGTACCCGGCCCGTCGTCTCCACGAGGAGCGCGCGCCGCCCGAGACTTTCATCACTGTCGATGACAGATTCCAGTCGTGCGCCAGATCTGTCAACGCGTTCGACCGAAGTCGATGTGCCAGGTCTCTTGACACGCGGCCGACTGTCAGTCAGGTTTCCTATTAATTGCGTCCCTCACTCGAAGGGTTGCCCATGCCCCACTTCCTGCGCGGCCTGCTCAGCGCCGCGGTGGCCGTAGCCGCGCTGGTCCCGGCGACCGCCGCCAACGCCGGCGAGACCCACCGCGTCCTGCCCGAGCACGTCTTCTCGCCGTACTTCCAGAGCTACACCGGCGCCAATCCCGCCGCGGTCAGCCGGGCCTCCGGCGCGCGGTACCTCACCATGGCGTTCCTGCAGACCCAGGCGACCGGCTCCTGCGACGTGCTGTGGAACGGCGACCCGGCCAAGCCCGTCGCCTGGTCCACGTTCGGCCCCGACATCGCCCGCATCCGCGCCACCGGCGGCGACGTGGTGCCGTCCTTCGGCGGCTACGGCGCCGACAGCACCGCCACCGAGATCGCCGACAGCTGCACCGACGTGCCCCGGATCGCCGCGGCGTACCAGAAGGTGATCGCCACCTACGGCGCGACCCGCCTGGACATGGACATCGAGGACCAGTCACTGAACAACCTGGCCGCGATCGACCGCCGCAACCAGGCGATCCACCTCGTGCAGCAGTGGGCCGCGCGCCAGCACCGCCCGCTGCAGATCGTCTACACCCTGCCGAGCACCCCGCACGGCCTGGAACCCAACGCCGTCAACGTGCTCAGGAGCGCCCAGCGCTACGGCGCCCGGGTCGACATCGTCAACATCATGACCTTCGACTACTACGACGACCAGCCCCACGACATGGCCGCCGACACGAAGACCGCCGCCCGCGGCCTGCTCGACACGCTCCGGCAGCTGTACCCGCGCCGCTCCACCGCCGAACTGTGGCGCATGGTCGGCGTGACCGAGATGCTCGGCATCGACGACTACGGCTCGGGCGGCGAGACCGGACCGCTGGAGATCCTCACCCTGGCGGGCGCGCGCGACGTCACCCGGTGGGCCGCCGAGCACCACATCGGCGAGCTGTCCTTCTGGGCGCTGGGCCGCGACAACGGCGGCTGCCCGGGCGTGGCCGGCTCGGACGACTGCTCCGGCGTGGCCCAGGCCCCGTACCAGTACACCCACATCATGCAGGCCTTCGCCGGCTGACGCGGCCGGGTCGGATGTGCCCGCCGCCGCGCGACGGGCACATCCTCCCGACGCGATGCTCAGTCCGGGGCGCGCATCCGCCAGGCGTCGGTGACCAGTTCCTCGAGGCGGTCCGCGCCCACCGTCTCCAGCCGGAGCATGACCAGCGGCATGCCGTCGTACGCCGGGGTGGTGAAGAACCGCTCCGGCTCGCCCAGCAGCAGGGCCTGCTTCTCCGCCTCGTCGCCGACGTAGAGCACGGCGACGTCGGTGCGGATCACCCGCGGCCGGCCCGGGAGACGCTCCGGGTACGACCAGACGAAGCCCTTGTTGCCCACCCGGAAGTCGAAGCCCTCGCTGTCGATCTCGGCCACGCCGGGCAACGCCAGGGCCAGCCTCCGCACGTCGTCCGCGTCCGCCATGGGCGCAGCCTATCGGGGCGCTGACGGCGCCGATCTCGTTGGTGCCGTCAGGTCAGGGCGGTGGCGAGGTTCTTCAGGGTGACCCAGCTGGCCTGGACGAGACGGCTGCAGAGCATCTGGCGATCGCCGTCGTCCCAGCCGGCCTTGTCGGTGCGGATGAACCGGACGCGCAGGATCCAGACCAGGTTGGCCTGGCGGACGCCGAGCACGATCGTGATCTCGGTGGAGGCCTTCTGGCTGGAGTCCTTGAGCTGGTACACGACGGCCTCGTCACCCAGGTCGTCCACGGGGGCGGGGGTGTCGTTGACCCTCGCGGTGCCGGCCACCACCTGCTGGTAGTCGCGCCTGGCGGCCTCGTTGTCGGGCCGCACGCTGATGCTGCCGTTGAGCTCGACCCGGGCCGTGCCATGCAGCTGGATGCGTTCGCTGTGGCAGTTCGCGGAGCCCAGCTGGCCGGTCAGGTTGCGACCGGGCTGGTCCGGGTCGATCTTGCCGTCGTAGAGGTCCATGAACTCCTGGAAGTAGATGAGCGGGCAGAGGTTGTCGGGCGTCTTGGCCAGGTCGTACCGCAGCCCGGCGGCGCTCGGCGACGCGGCCGTCCCGGTGCCCTCGGGCTTGCGCACGCTCAGGTAGATGGCGAACACGCCGAACGCGAGCACCACGACGGCGGCCGCCGCCAGCCCGGCCCGCCACCACCGCCGCCGCGCCGCCGCCGCGACGTCCGCCGGCGCGGCGCCACCGTCCTGGCGCGGGAACGGTTGCCCACCGCCGATCGGCCCCACACCCCCGTAACGCCAGCCACTGATCGGCTCCTCCGCACCCGTACCCGCAGCCGGCTCCGGCGTCGGCTCCGGGGCCGGCTCCGCGCCGCCGAGGCCCCAGGCGTCGCTCGCCGGCCCCGTGGCGCCGAGGCGGAGGGCGCCTTCCGCGACGACGAGCTCCGGCTGCTCGGCCACGACCGGGGCGATCCCGAGCGTCTCGTGCAGCATCGTGGCCACCAGCGGGATGCGGCTCGAGCCGCCGACCAGGAACACCCCGCCGACGTCGGCCGGGCTCACCCGGGCCGTGCGCAGCAGCGCCGCCGTCATGGCCACCGCCGGCCACAGCACCGGCCGGGCGATGGCCTCCAGCTGCTCGCGGCCGAACGGCACCTCCCGGCCCAGGGACGGGAGCGCCACCACCGTGCCGCTGGCTCGCGACAGCATCTCCTTGGCCGAGCGCACCTCGTCCCACAGCCGCAGGCGGCTGGCGGCGTCGGTCCACAGCTGCCCGAAGGTCTCCTGCAGCGCGGTCACGATGGCGGCGTCCACGTCGAGTCCGCCGATGTCGTCGCGGCCGTCGTCGGCGACCGGCTCGAAGCCGTACGGGTCGCGGCGCAGCAGCGAGACGTCGCAGGTCCCGGCGCCGAGGTCGAAGACGAGGAGGTGGGTGCCGTCGGCAAGGGCGCCGCCGTGCACCGCGGTGAAGGCGGCCGCGGCGGCGAGCGGCTCGGCGACGAGGCCGACCTCGGTCAGGCCGGCCCGCCTGGCGGCCGCGACGAGCGTGGCCCGGCGCTGCGGGCCCCAGCCGACCGGATGGGTCAGGGTGGCCGCGCGGACCGGGGCGGCCGCGACCCGGTCCGCCTCGGCGGCGATCCGGGTGAGGACCGCGGTGATGAGCCGGCCGACCGTGACCTCGTCGTCGCCGAGCAGGACGGCCGGCTCGTCGATGCGCCGCTTCGGGTTCGGTTCGAGCCGGTGCGGCGCGCTGCGGGCCAGGTGCGCCGCGTCCCGGCCGGTGTGCAGCCGGCCGTCCGGCCCGAGTAGCACCGCGGAGGCCAGCAGGGGCGAGCCGTCGAAGAGCAGCTGCTGTGTGCGCCCGTCGGGCCGGCGCAGCACGGCGACGGTGGTGGACGTGCCGAAGTCGATCCCCAGCCGCAACACGGGCTCCGTCATGCTCGGCGAGCGTACTGCACGCCTACCGGTCGACGGCGAGCTCCCCGAGCTCGGACCACTCGTCCTGCTCGACCGTGGCGTTGACGATCCGCGGGGTCTCGGCGAGGTACTGCGGCAGCGTCCGCTGCGCCTCCCGGAAGTGCTCCGACCCGACGTGAGCGGCACCGGCGTCGCCGTCGCGGAAGGCCTCGACCAGCACGTACTCGTTCGGGTCCGCCAGGCTGCGGGACCAGTCGAACCACAGGCAGCCCGGCTCGGCCCGGGTCGCCTCCGTGAACGGCCCGGAAATGGCGGGCCACGCTTCGGCGTGCTCGGGCAGGACGCGGAACTTCGCGGTAATGAAGATCATTCGATACTCCTCACGAGAAACTCGGCTCTCGGAAGATATATATCTGCGAACGCAGCCCGGAAACATGCCGGCCGCTGCCGGGTCACCCGCGAGCCGCGGTCCCGCCCCGTCATCGCAGGCCGGCGACCAGCGCCTCCCACGTGGCTTCCTCGGCGGGCGTGAGCGGACGCCCGTCCGGAGGCTCCCCCGCGTCCCTGAACCATTCGAGCGGGACGGCGCAGCCGCTGACGCACGAGCCCAGCACCAGCAACGCGGTGAACACGGCCCGCAGCAGCGCCGCCATGTTGTCGTCGGACACGACACGACGATAATCGCGAATATCTTGCCGGCCATCCCCTAGGCGACCCCTACCCGGTCCGCGCCAGGCGGCCACCGCCGGGGCGGCGGACGCAAGAGACGTCCGCCGCCCCGGTCGGGACTACAACTACGGGATCAGCTTCCAGGGGCCGTTGGGGTCACCGGGGGCCTGGTTGCGGGTCCACCACTTCGCCTCGTAGACGCGCTTGTCGTGGGTCACCCGGTCGCCGGTGTTGTACACCGTCGTGGCCGTCCAGGCCGCCGGTCCGCCGCCCGGGGACGGCGGGGCGATCTCCTCCCAGGGGCCGTTCGGGTCGCCGGGGGCCTGGTTGCGGGTCCACCAGCGGGCGCGGAACTTCTTGTCCTTGTACATCGCGATCTCCCCCGAGTTGAAGATGCGCGACGCGGTCCAGACGCTGGTCCCGCCCTCGGTCATGGCCAGCTCCTGCCAGGGGCCGGTCGGATCGCCCGGCTTCTGGTTCTTGGTGGCCCAGGCCGCGATGTAGGCGCGGCCGTCGTAGCTGACCTTCTCGTTGTACTTGTACTGCGTCGAGGCGGTCCAGGCCGCCGGCAGGTTCACGGTCACGGTGGCCGTCGCCGTCGCCGGGGCGAAGGCGTCGGTGCCGAGGTACGCGGCCGT
Organism: Dactylosporangium sp. NPDC051485; assembly: GCF_040682015.1. Classification (NCBI taxonomy): domain Bacteria; kingdom Bacillati; phylum Actinomycetota; class Actinomycetes; order Micromonosporales; family Micromonosporaceae; genus Dactylosporangium; species Dactylosporangium sp. NPDC051485. The sequence continues at coordinate 12,199 of NZ_JBFAZW010000119.1, read as the reverse complement.
CAGCGTGTGCACGCCCGCCGAGAGGCCCGGCGGCAGCGTGAACGTCACCGCGTTGCCGGTCAGGCCGGCCGAGCCGCGCACCTTGTCGCCCTCGCGCAGCTCCACCACGCCCGGGACGGTGACACCGTCCGCGGAGACCTGCACGGTGACCGTCGCCGCCGTGCCCCAGTCGACCGACGCCGACGAAGCGGCCAGCACCGGCGCGCCCCGCACGGTGCGCAGGACCGCGGGCTGGGCCACCGCCACGCCGCCGTCGGCGCTGCTGGCCGAGACGATCCAGGCGTACGACGTCGCCGGGGTCAGCCCGGTCCAGCGCACGGTGGCCGTGCCGCCCGACTGGACCTGCGCCGTGCCGATGGTCCCGGCCGGCACGTAAGCGGCCAGGGAGTCGGTGGCGAAGGACGTCTTGCGGGTGGTGAGGTCGACCGGGAGGGTCAGGTTGTCCTCGGCGCCGTTGTAGCGCGGCTTGGTCTGGCTCCCGTCCTGGCGGATGTCGTACTCCGTCGCCCCGTAGTTGTTCAGGAACGGGGAGTACGTGTCGATGTGCATCACCGCCCGCTTGACGTCGAACTGCAGCAGCCGCAGGAAGCTCGCGCCGAACTGCAGCCGGTCGGTCGCCTTGTGATCGGGCGTGCCGTCGCCGTTGACGTCGATGTTGCCGTTCGCGTCGACCAGCGAGGGCCACAGCTCGCCGGCCGGGACCGTGTAGAACTGGTAGTCCGCGAGCAGCTCGACCACGTCGTGCGCGACGGTCACGCCGACGTTCGTCTTCAGGTTGGTGCCGACGCCGTGCTCGTGGCCGGCGAGGACCAGGAAGACGTTCGGGTTGGCCTCGACCACCTGCTTGTACAGCGGCGAGCCGTCCGGCGCCGAGAAGGCCGCCCCGCGCCCGTCGGGGTTGGTCGACGGCTTGAGGTAGTCGTGCGACAGCAGGATGCCGTTGCGGTCCTTGTAGCGCTTGAAGACGGAGTCCGCCCACTTCGCCTCCTGCGGCGTGACGCCGTAGGAGAGCCCGACCGCGACGAAGTCGAGGCCGCCGGCCGAGAACAGCACGTAGTTGTTCTGGTTGTCCCGGCCGGGCACGACGCTGCCGTCGGCGTTGAACTGCTCGTCCCACGCGTGGTACTCCGCGCCGGCCGGCCAGCCCTTGGCCACCTGGTAGTAGCGGCTCGCGCCGAACGTCTTGCTGAACCGGGAGTCCGGGCCGGTCTCGGCGCCGAGCTGGTTGTCGTGGTTGCCGGCGATGACCTGGTTCACCACGCCGTTGTCGTCGAGCACCTTCTGGTAGTCCGACGCGAGCGCGAGCTCCTTGTCGACCTCCTCGTTCAGGCCCGGGCGCAGCAGCGAGCCGTCCGGCTTCTTGGCGAGCGGGTCGTAGTAGTCGTTCTCGATGATGTCGCCGGTGTGCGCGGTGTAGGCGATCTTCCGTCCGGCCGCGTTGTCGGCGATCCACTGGGTGGTGTCCTTGTAGGCCGCCGCCCAGATGGCCTGCTCCTCGGCCGTCTCGACGTCGGAGGCCTCCTTGACGCCGTTCCAGTTGTCGTACGTGCCGCCGGCCGCGCCCTCGGTGAGGTACTGCGTGTCGGTGAAGTGGGCCAGGGCGAAGTCGTACGTCCCCGGGTCCTCGAAGTGGTCCTTGTCCGCCTGCGCGGTGGCGTCGTGCGGCGAGAGGTCGTCGGCGAACGGGTCCTCGCCGGTGACGAGCACGTGCACGGTGCCGCCGTCGCGGTAGGCGTCGGCGAGCTGGGTGGCCAGCACGGTGCTGTGCTGGGCCTGGCCGCGGGAGCTGGTGAGGACCACCCACTGCTTGGCCGCCGCGTCCCACGCCCGCAGGGCGACGACCCGCTCCGGGTCGATGGTGCCCTCCCAGCGCAGGGTCGGGTTCGCCGCGGTGCCGATGTTGAGGTCGTAGCGCTGGAAGACCACGTCCCGCCCGGACGGCGTGTCGATGCTCTGCCCGTCCAGGGGCCGCAGCGACTCGACCTTGATGCTGCCGTCGTGAGCGACGTCGAGCGTGGTCGGCACCGCGGAGGCCGTGCCCTGGTAGCCGCCGGTCGGCAGCACCACGTCGGCCTTGGTGAACGTGGCGGTCAGCGGCACGCCGGGCGCGCCGGGAACCTTGGCCGACAGGTTGGCCGACGGCGCGTTGACACCGGTGACCGCGGCCGCCAGGTCGGTCGGCACGTCGGGGATGTTGGCGCTGGTGAAGTGGATCTGCCGGGTGGCCGTGTTGCCCAGGACATCGGTCGCGGTGACGGCGAGCGTGTGCGCGCCGGCCGGCAGGCCGTGGCCGATCTGGTCGCCCTGGTTGACCGCCTTGCCGTCGAGCGTGATGACCGGCTTGCCGGCCACCCCGGAGGCGTCCTTGATCTTGACCATGAGCGCGACGGTCGAGGTGAGGTTCTGCCCGTCGGCCGGGACGCTGCTGGCGACCTCGGGCGCGGTGTTGTCGACGGTGAAGCCGCGGGTGGACGCCTTGTCGCCGGCCACGGCCTTGATGGTGTGCCCGCCGTCGGCGAGCGTGGTGGTGTCCACGTCGGCCCGCTTGCCCTGGCCGGGCGCGGCGACGTCGAACGTGATCGTCTTGTCCAGCACCGGGTTGAAGCTGCTGCCGCAGGTGCCGTCGCCGACGTAGACGGTCACCTGCTGGCCGGCCGGGTAGCTGGCCGAGCCGATCGTCACCGTGTTCTCGGCGATCTCCTTGGTCAGCTGGGTCGCGGTCGCGCCGACCGGGACGAGCTGGAAGTCGCGGAGGGTGAAGTCGTCGTAGTTGTCGCAGCCGCCGGGCTTGGCGCTGCCGTGGTCGCTGCCGGCCACGAACTCGACGGTGTTGACGCCCGGCACGAGCCACTCGTTCGGGAAGGCGAGGTCGGCGACCTCCTTCTCCCAGATGCCCAGGTCCAGCGGGATGCCGTTGATGAGCACCTTGTTGTCGAAGCCGCTGTCGGAGCCGTTGCCGCCGACGAAGACCCGCAGGTGCGCCTCGCCGCTCGCGGCGAGGGTGTCGATCGTGCGGGTGGTCGGCGCGTCCGCGACGTCGAAGTGGAACTCGGCCTCCTTGTTGGGGCCGCAGGTGCCGTCGCCCAGCGCCAGCGAGGCGTCGGTGGTGACGACCCGGGTGGTGGTGGCGCCGGTCGTGGTGAGCAGGTAGGTGGTGCCCGCGGTCACCGTGCCGGCGGTCCCCAGGGTGAGCCGGGTGGCCGCCCGGGTCAGCTTGAAGTCGTCGTGGTTGGCGCAGGTGGCACCGTTCAGGGTGCCGTTGTAGTCGCCGGTCTTGACCTGCACGACGTTGTCGCCGAGGTGCAGGTACCGGTGCGGGAGCTGGATGGTGGCGGTCTCCGCGCCGGCCACGCCGTAGTCCCCGCCGAGGTCGATCCGGTTGCCGTTGACCAGCAGGTAGTTGTGGTACTTGGCCTCGGCCGAGTTGCCGGCCTCGACCGTCAGCGCGAGGGTCGCGGTGCCCGACGCCAGGGTCTCGGCGTTCTCGGCGGCGCGGCCGTCGATCGCCAGCGAGTCCACGGTGCCGGTGCCGCCGGTGAGGGCCGCGATGACCGGCAACGTGGTGCGCACGAGGGCCCCGTCGGCCGGGGTGACCTTCGGCGCGCCGGGCGGGGCGTTGTTCACCGCGACCGCGACCCGGCTGCTGGCGCCGGACTTGGTGGTCGCGGTGACCGTGTGCGCGCCGTTGGCCAGGGTGGTGGTGTCCAGGTCGGCGCCGAGGCCGGCGGTGCCGCCGGGGGTGCCGGAGACGACGAACGTCAGGTCCTGGGTGAGCAGGTGCGGCGAGCTGCCGCAGGTGCCGTCGCCGAAGGTGTAGCTGAAGGCGTTCTGCTCGCCGTCGGCCACGACGCCGAGCAGGCTCAGGCTGATGCTGCTCAGCGCGAAGTCGTCGTAGTTGGGGCAGCGCAGCCCCTCGCCGAAGGGCAGCTGGTCCACGCCGACCGCGGCGGCGTTGGTGGTGTCCACCCAGTTCCAGCCGGCGTGCACGGTGACCTTGTTGACGCCCTGGTGCAACCACTCGCCGGGGAATTCGAGGCTCGCGGCGCGGCCGCCGGGGATGTCGGGCACATAGACGCGGTCGGCCTCGGCCGTGTGGTCGTTGACGGTGATGTAGTTGTGGTAGCGGGCCTCGGTACCGTTGCCGCCCATGTCGAACCCGAAGTGCGCGGTGCCGGCCGTCGCCTTCGCGGTGATCTGCCGGTCGTCGACCTTCAGGGCCACGACCGAGTCGTTCTCCACGGTCGGCTCGGCGCCGATGTGGGCGGTGCCCTCGAGGGTCTGGCCGTCGGCCAGGTTGAGCACCGGTGCGCCGGTCGCGCCCGGGGGCGCTTCCTGCGCCCCGGCGGTGTTCGGCCCGATCGCCGCGCTGGTCCCGCCGACCAGCGCAAGGGCGAGCGCGGAGGCGAGCGCCCGCCGCATTCCTTGCCTCATGCTCGTGACTCTCCTTATGTTTCCCGGGTGGTGGGTTTGAGCCGACGCCGCACCAGGAAGAAGCCCATGGCGGCGAGGACGAGGAGGGTGCCCACGACGGCCCCGACCTGCAGGGCGGCGCTGCGGCCGAGGTTGCCGCCGGCGGCGGCGGTGCCCAGGGTCCACTCGTGGGTGTCCGCGCCCTGGCGGTAGACCGTGCGCTGGCCGTCCGGGCCGGTGGCAAGGGTCTGGTACGCCGGATTGAGGTCCGTGAGCGTCCGCACCGCGATCGTGGCGGTGCCGATCGGCGCGGGGCAGGCGAAGTCGACGGTCGTGCCGGTCCTGGCGAGGTCGGCCGGCGGCTGGACGGTCCCGGCGCACCGCTTCCCGGCGGCGGTCACGGTGATCTGGCGCAGCAGGTAGCCGGCGAACTGCGGGGAGGGTCCGATCGCGGCGGCGTCGGCGTCGCGGTAGAACACGGCGCCGTCGAGCATGACGCGGTCCTGGGGCAGCACGCCGAGGGCGACGCCGAGCAGCGTCAGGTCGTCGAGGCCGCCGGCCTTCCAGCGCACGTGCACGACCTCGGCATCGGCGGAGACGGCGACGGTCTGCGGGTCGCCGAAGGGGTGGGCCGCGGCCGGCTGCGGGGCGATGAACACTGCGGCCAGCGCGAGGACACCCGCGAGGAGGCGCTGAGCCACGGGAGACACTCCGGGTTGTTCGAGATCATTTTCGACGCCGGAGAAGTCTGACGTTTGGCGCCGCAAACCCGCAGGTCCCGCTCAGCGACCGACAGATGAACAAACAGTTCGGCGGCGGGCTCGTCTCCACCCCGCTCGCGCCGCAGGTCCCGCGCCGTCACCGGGCCCGGTCGGCGCGCCCCGCCCTCGTTACGCGTCCGGGCCCAGCATCGGGAAGACCCTGCTCACCACGGCAACCGGCCGCATGCCCGGCGCCGGGCGGGCCTCGCGGTGGCGGTACCGCTCCACGAGCGCCCGCATCTCGCCGGCCAGCTCCGCCATCTCGTCTGGCGTGACGTACACCACCTGGGAGAACGCCTCGTCGCGCCGCCACGGCGCGGGGGCCTGCTCCCGCAGCGCCAGCCAGCGCTGATAGCTCTCGTCCTCCAGGCCCCGGGCGAGCTCCCCGAGATCGGCCGGCCGCTCCCCCGCCAGCCGCCAGGGCTTCTCCCGCCCGTGGCCCGGGACCGGCTCCACCAGCCCGTGCCGCGCCAGCTGCCGCAGGTGGAAGGAGTGCAGGCCGGACGAGCCACCCAGCTCGCGGGCCGCCTCCGTCGAGGTCACCGTGCCGCGCTCGCGCAGCAGCTCCAGCAGGGCCACCCGGACCGGGTGGCCGAGTGCGGCGGCGGGCTGACGGGTCATCACTTTGCAAAGTATGGTGTTTGCAAAGCCATGTGGCAAGGAGGTTGGCGATGACCGTGCTGCCCATCCGGCTCTTCGGAGATCCGGTGCTGACCACGCCGACGGAGGAGGTGACGACGTTCGACGCCGAGCTGCGCCGCCTGGTCCGCGACCTGACCGACACGCTGCGGGACCAGCGCGGCGCCGGCCTGGCCGCCCCGCAGCTGGGCATCGGCGTGCGGGCGTTCGCCTTCGACGTCGATGGCGTGCGGGGCCACCTGGTCAACCCGGTGCTGAGCTTCCCCGACGAGCGGGAGCAGGACGGGCCGGAGGGCTGCCTGTCCATCCCCGGGCTGTACTTCGACACCAAGCGCCGCCTGCACACGGTCGCCAAGGGCTTCACCGACCGCGGCGACCCGATCCAGGTGGTCGGCACCGGCGAGATGGCCCGCTGCCTGCAGCACGAGACCGACCACCTCGACGGCGTGTGGTTCATCGACCGCATGGACGCGCAGCGGCGCCGCGCGGCGATGCGGGCCATCCGTGAGGCGCCGTGGTTCGCCGACGCCGCGCCGCGCGTGAAGGTGAGCCCGCACCCCCTGCTGGGCCGGGGCCGCTAGACGAGCACGCGCACGGGCTCCCGGCGCATCCACACGTCCAGGCTCAGCGCCTGCTCGGCCGCGCGGCGGGTCGGGTGCCCGGGCAGCCCGGGGTCGAGTAGCGGGGCGGCCGGCGAGTCGGTCGCGACCCGGTCCAGCGTCTCGCGCAGCGCCCGCTCGTATTCGGGGTCCTGGGTCGACGGGTACGGGCTCTTCACCCGCTGCACGACCGCCTCCGGCAGCGCGTCCGCCGTCGCCGCGCGCAGCAGGCTCTTCTCCCGGCCGTCGAAGGTCTTCATCGACCACGGCGTGTTGTAGACGTACTCCACCAGCCGGTGATCGCAGTACGGCACCCGCACCTCGAGGCCGTGCGCCATGCTCATCCGGTCCTTGCGGTCGAGCAGGATGCGCACGAAGCGGGTCAGGTGCAGGTAGCTGAGCTCGCGCATGCGCCGGTTGCGCGGGTCGGGGTCGTCGCCGTGCTCGACCTCGGCGAGCGCGTCGCGGTAGGCCTGCGCCCGGTAGCCGGGCACGTCCAGCTCCGCCCGCACCCCCGGATCCAGGGCGTCGAGGTCCCCGTCGGCGATGAGCAGCCACGGAAAGGCGTCGGCCCCGACCGTCTCCGGCGTGTGGAACCAGGAGTAGCCGCCGAACACCTCGTCGGCCGCCTCGCCGGACAGCGCCACCGTCGAGTGCTCGCGCACGGCCCGGAACAGCAGGTACAGCGACGTGAAGATGTCGCCGCCGAAGGTGGGCAGGTCGGCCGCGTCGACCACGGCGGCCCGGTCGAGCGGGTCCATCAGGTCGCCCGCCTCCAGCACGATGTCCTGGTGGGCGGTGCCCACGTGCCCGGCCACGGCGTGCACGTAAGGGGCGTCCGGCGTGGCGCGGAAGGCATCGGGCGTGAAGTGCTCGGCCTGGCCGGCGAAGTCGACGGCGAAGGAGCGCAGCGGGCCCTCGCCGCGGGCGGTCAGGGCGGCGTGGGCCAGCGCGGTGATGGCCGAGGAGTCCAGGCCGCCGGAGAGCAGCGCGCACAGCGGCACGTCGGCGATCGTCTGGCGGGCCACGATGTCGTCGAGGAGCCCGCGCACCGTGCGCACGGTGGTGCCGAGGTCGTCGCGGTGCTCGGCGTAGGTAGGGCGCCAGTACCGGCGGCGGTGCACGCCGTCGCGGCCGACCCGCACCGTCTCGCCGGGGATGACCTCGCGCAGGCCGCGGTACACGCCGTGCCCGGGCGTCTTGACCAGGGCGAACAGCTCGCGCAGCCCGTCGGAGTCGACGACCGCCTCGGCGAGCGGGTGGGCGAAGATCGCCTTGGGCTCGGAGGCGAAGAGCACCGCGCCGTCGGGGGTGCGGTAGTAGTACAGCGGCTTGACGCCCATCCGGTCGCGCACCAGCAGCAGCCGTTCGCGCCGCACGTCCCAGATGCCGAAGGCGTACATCCCGTTGAGCCGGTCGACGAAGTTCTCGCCCCACTCGACGTACGCGCGCAGCGCCACCTCGGTGTCGCTTTCCGTGCTGAACCGGTGGCCCCGGCCGCGCAGCTCCTGGCGCAGCTCGCGATAGTTGTACAGCTCGCCGCTGTACGTGATGGCGGCGACCTCGCGACTGTCCTCCTCCACGACCATCGGCTGCGCACCGCCGGCAAGGTCGATGACGGCCAGCCGGCGGTGCCCGAAGGCCACGTGCTCGCGCACCCACAGCCCCTCGGCGTCCGGCCCGCGCAGGGCCATCGTGCCGGTCATGGCCCGCACCGCAGCCTGCTCGGCACGTACGTCACGGTCGAGGTCCACCCACCCCGCGATGCCACACATGCCCGGCCGGTACCCCCGTGTCGGACCGGTAACCGGCGTAACACGGCCGAAACTCGACCGACGTGGCAGCGAAATCGCTCCCCGGCAGGCTGGCCCGGCCGCCTGGGGGCGAAACGAAGGGGAACGCCATGCCACAGGGCTTCAGCGCCGGGGACACCGCCTGGCTGCTCGTCAGCGCCGCACTGGTGCTGCTCATGGTCCCCGGCCTCGCGCTGTTCTACGGCGGCATGGTCCGGGTGAAGAGCGCCCTCAACATGCTCATGATGTCCTTCGCCTGCCTGGCCGTGGTCACCGTCGTGTGGGTCGTCGCCGGGTACTCCCTCGCCTTCGGGCCCGATGCCGGCGACGGGCTGATCGGCGATCTGCGGTACCTCGGCCTGCAGGGCATCTCCGGGCACGACCTCACCGGCTCGGTGCCGACCGCCGCCTTCGCCGCCTTCCAGCTGATGTTCGCCGTCATCACCGCCGCGCTGCTCAGCGGCGCGATCGCCGACCGGGCCAAGTTCGGCGCCTGGATCGGCTTCGTGGCCGTGTGGGTCCTCGCCGTCTACGCGCCGATCGCGCACTGGGTCTTCGGCGGCGGCTGGATCGCCACCCACCTGCACATCTTCGACCTCGCCGGCGGCACCGTCGTGGAGATCAACTCGGGCGCCTCCGGGCTGGCCCTGGCCCTGGTGCTCGGGCCGCGCCTGGGCTTCCGGGCCGACCCGATGCGCCCGCACAGCCTGCCCCTGGTCGTGCTCGGCGCCGGGCTGCTGTGGTTCGGCTGGTTCGGCTTCAACGCCGGCTCGGCCCTGACCGCCGGCGGCGGCGCGGCCATGGCGTTCCTGAACACGCAGGTGGCCGGCGCGGCCGCGATCTGCGGCTGGCTGCTCGTGGAACGCTTCCGCGACGGGCACCCGACGACGCTCGGCGCCGCCTCGGGCGCGGTGGCCGGGCTGGTCGCGATCACCCCGTCGTGCGGCTCCGTGAGCCCGCTGGGCGCGCTGGCGATCGGCGCGATCGCGGGGGTGGCCTGCTGCTATGCGGTGTCGTTGAAGTACCGGCTGGGCTATGACGACTCCCTGGACGTGGCCGGCGTGCACGGCGTGGGCGGCCTGCTCGGGACGCTGCTGATCGGGCTGCTGGCCACGAGCGCGGTCACGGGCGGCGATTCCGGCCTGCTGTACGGCGGGGGCCTCGGGCTGCTGGGCCGGCAGGCCCTGGCCGTGGTGGTGGTCGCGGCGTACGCGTTCGGCGTCACCTGGCTGCTGGCCAAAGGGGTCGACCGGCTGGTCGGCTTCCGCGTGAGCGAGGAGCACGAGCGGACCGGCCTCGACCTGGTCGTGCACGCCGAGACCGCCTACGAGCTGCACGCGACCTCGTCCGGGGCGAGGACCGTCGTGCCCCACCACCAGGCTGCATCGCCCACGCCACGCCCGGCGCGCCTCGACGCCAACCCGGTCGACGGCCAGTAGCGGCTCAGCCCGTCTTCACGATGGCCAGCACCGCGGCCACGATGCGGGCCCGCTCGGCCCGGTCGCGCAGCAGCCGCACGACGTGCTCGCCGCCCGGGTCGTCCTGGTGCGGGAGGCGGTCGATGAGCGTCCCCGCGCCGTCGCCGAAGACCAGGGTGATCACCTCGGTGACGACGGTCTCGGCGTCCTCGCCCGCGCGCAGCCGGGCCCGGATGGCGATGACCGCCTCGTGGGCGAGGTCCCGCAGGTGTACCTCGTCCCGCTCCCCCTCCCCCACCAGGTCCAGGGCGTGCAGCTGCGGCCCGTCGGGGTCTACGGGGGCGAAGCGCGGGACCGGCACGTGCTTGTGGCCGAGCGGGCCCTCCACGTAGCGGGCGTACCACTCGGGGCGGGTGCGCATGACCCGCAGTACCGCGTCGATGTCCCGGCGCACGTCGGCGCCGTCGCCGGCGTCCCAGCGGCCGGTGAACCGGCAGCGCAGGTCGGTCCACGCCTCCGTCGGCCAGACCTGCGATCCGGCGATGGCGGGGTTGCCGACCCACACCAGCATCTGCACGCTCAGGTGAACCAGCCAGCGGTCGCCGCCCAGGCCGTCGACGAGCCACTTCGGCGGGCGGGGGCGCTGCAGGGCGCCGATCGCCCCGCGGCGGCGGCGGTGGCCGTCCACGGTGGCCGAGGTGAGCAGCCCGCCGATCCAGGCCTCGAGGTTGTCGATGGGGCGCACCGAGCGGTGCACCACGTCGTGCACGACCGCCTCCACGTCGTCCTGGAAGCGGTCGAAGCAGTCGTCGACGAGGTGGCGCACGGACACCGCGCAGCCGTTGTGGCCGCGGCGGCGCTCCAGGCCCTGGGTCAGGCCGCTCCACACCACCGGGTACGCCACGCAGTACGCGCCCCCGACCAGGCGCTTGCGCTCGGCGTCGCCGGCCCCCGCGACGCTCGCCGCGAGCGTCCCGAGCCGCGCGAGCCGGCGGACGTCGTCGGCCGCGGTCGGCCCGGATCGAGGCATGACGAATCCCTTCATCGCTGGCAGGGATGGCTTTTGGGCGCGACGGCTGGATCGCTGTCGTCGGTGTGGCAGCGCGCGAACGGGGGATGGCTCTGGCGCAACGGCCGGATCGCTGTCGTCAGTGTGGCAGCGAGCGAAGTGGAATGAACGATCCGTTCCGGTCGTCAGGTGATCCGTTCGGACGGGGCCAATCCGGCTCCGGCCGGTCGCCAGGTGATCTGTTCGGAGGAGGCCGGTCCGGCTTCGACCGGTCGTCAGGTGATCTGTTCGGAGAGGGCCGGTCCGGCTCCGGCCGGTCCGTCAGGATCGCCCAGCCGCAACGCGGCGAACGCGACGACAGGCTCACGCAGGAAGGTCGACCTCGGATGGCACTGCCCCGCCGATCCGGGAGCACCGGCCGCTTCACCGATCTGGGAGCATAAGGACATGGCCCCGCAATCCGCGCAACCGCCCGGCGACCGTCTCGCCGAGCTGCTGCGGCGGGAGCTGCGCAGCGCCCGGACCGAGGCGCTGGACGACGGGGCCGACCCGGACGAGGTGACCGCCGACCTGACCGAGCGGATCCGCCGCCTGCGCCGGCTCAACGAGAACGGCCGGGATCAGGACCGCCCGTAACTGTGTGGGTGGTGTGTGGGTCCCGTTGGTGGGCCCGCGGCGCCGCGGGCCCGACGCTGGAGCACATCGGTTCGATGTGACTCTGCAGCGGAGGTAGATAGATGGGACCCGACGTCCAGGAGATGGTAGTGATCCACCGGGTGTTCCGCCGCGAGCTGGCGGCCATCCCGGCGCTGGTGCGCGCGACCACCCCCGGCGACACCGCCCGCGCCGGCGTCATCGGCGCGCACGCCGACTTCGTGCTGGGCTTCCTGCACGCCCACCACTCGGGCGAGGACGAGCTGCTCTGGCCGCTGCTGCTGCAGCGGGCGGCGCCCTCGGCCGACCTGGTGCGCACGATGCAGGCGCAGCACCACGGGGTCGAGGAGGCCACGGAGGCGACCCGCGAGGCGCTGCGGGCCTGGACCGCCGCGCCGGACCGAGCGGCGGCCGACCGGCTGGCCGGCCTGGTCGAGCGGCTGCGCGAGGCGCTGGTGGCCCACCTCGACCTGGAGGAGCGCGAGATCCTGCCCCTGGTGACCCGGCACGTCAGCGCGGCCGAGTGGGCGGCGCTGGCCGAGCACGGCAAGAACGCCACCCCGCGCCGCCAGCTGCCCCTGGTGTTCGGCGCGCTGCTGGAGGACGCGAGCGCGCGGGAGCGGGCCGGGCTGCTGGCCGGGGTGCCGGCGCCGATCCGCTTCTTCCTGCGTACGGCGGGGGCCCGCCAGTACCGCCGGCACGTCACCCGCGTCCGGGCGGCCTGACCTCCCGAGCCGGTTCGGCAACCCGCCCGAACACGTCACCCACGCCCGGGCGGCCCGACCTCCCAGGCCAGTCGCCGTCTTCCCAGCGCCGCAGCCGAAGCTGTACATCACGATGACCATGCTCGCGGCGCGTCCTCCTTACGACATCCAGAACGTACCGTCGAGGAGATGGGCCGAGTTGCTTGCGCTTC
>NZ_JBFAZW010000118.1:0-32619 GCF_040682015.1 Dactylosporangium sp. NPDC051485 | reverse complement strand
CGCGCCGTAGGTGGCGATCACCTTCTGGTACGCCGCGGCGATCCGGGGCACGTCGGTGCAGCTGTCGGCGATCTCGGTGGCGGTGCTGTCGGCGCTGCCCGGCCTCGACACCGCGGCGATGGACGGCTACGCGGTGCGCGGCCCCGCGCCGTGGCGCGTCGTCGGCCGCCGCCTCGCCGGCCCCGGGGCCGCGCCGGGCACGCTGCTGCCGGGCACCGCCGTCGAGATCGCGACCGGTGCCCCGGTACCGGGCGAGGCGGACGCGGTCCTGCCGTACGAGCGCAGCATCCGCGTCGACGACACCGTCACCCCCGACCCGCAGGCCCCGGCCGGCCGGCGCAACATCCGCGTGGCCGGCGAGGACGCCCAGGCCGGCGACCCGCTCGTGCCGGCCGGCCGGCGGGTGACCTCGGCGGTCCTCGGCGCCGCGGCCCAGGCCGGCGCCGACACCCTGGCCGTGCGCCGCCGCCCGGCCGTGCGGCTCGCCGTCACCGGCGACGAGATCGTCCACGGCGGGGTGCCGGCCCCCGGCCTGGTCCGCGACGCCCTCGGCCCGGCCGTCGCCGCCGTGGTCGCCGCCGCGGGCGGCACCGTCGCCGCGAGCGTGCACCTGCCCGACGACGGCGCGGCCCTGCACGCCGCCCTGACCGCGGGCGGCGCCGACGTCCTGGTGGTCACCGGCTCCTCCTCCGTCGGCGCCGCCGACCACCTCCACCGCGTCCTGGCCGGGCTCGGCGCCGCATGGCACGTCGACGGCGTCCAGTGCCGTCCCGGCCACCCGCAGCTGCTGGCCCGCCTGCCGGGCGACGGCCCGTGGGTGGTCGGCCTGCCGGGCAACCCGTTCGCGGGCCTGGTCGCCGCGCTGACGCTGCTGCAGCCCCTGCTGGAGGCGCTGACCGGCGCGGCCCCGGCGCCGGGGGTGCGGCTGCCGGTCTTCGGCTCGGCGCCGGTGCCGGCGCGGGGCGTGCGGCTGGTGCCCGTACACCTGGAGCCCACCCGCGCCACGATCGCCACCGGCGCCCGCCCGGCCAGCCTGCGCGCCGCGGCGACCGCGGACGCCCTGGCGGTCCTGGACCCCGGCTGGACCGACGGCGCCCCGGCCGACCTGCTGCCCATTCCCTGACCCGCCCGCGCGGGAGCAACATGTCACCCGGCGCCGAGCGGAACGCCACCCGGCGGTTCTCGATGGCTCCCCGGCTGACCTGCCTCCGCCGCGACCCGCGCGTGGCCCTGCTCTGCGGCGCCGAACTGGACCGCGGGCCCCTTGCGCAGCTTGCTGGCCCGCCCGGGCAGGCGCGGGCGCCGCACGTTCATCCGGCGGTCCTCGACCCCGGGTCGCCATCCGGCGGTAGGTTGCCGGAGTGGGGTTTGCCGGGGTGATGGAGCGGGTCGCGCAGGGCTTCGACGCGCTCGCGGCGGTCGTGCTGGTGCTCGGGCTGCTCTTCTCGCTGGTGCTCGCCGTGCGGGCGGCCCGGCGCGACGGCGGGCGGCGCGGCTACCAGGCGCTGCGGGAGAGCTTCGGCGGGGTGCTGCTGCTCAGCCTCGAGGTGCTGGTCGCCGCCGACCTCATCCGGACCGTCGCCGTCGCGCCGACGCTGGAGAACGTCGGGGTGCTCGGGCTCATCGTGCTCATCCGGACGTTCCTGAGCTTCTCGCTGCAGGTGGAGATCGACGGTATGGTGCCGTGGCGCCGGGCCGTCACCAGCGGCGCGGTGAGCATCGCCCAGGCGGCCCGCCGGGCGCCGGACAGCGACTGACACCGCCGCCCGCGCGGCACCCGGCGGCGCGATCCGTCCGAATCCTGAGGCCGTGACGCAGCGTGCGCCACGCCGGCGGGCCGAGCCGGAACAGCGCGAGCGTCGCCGCCGTGCCAGCCCCGCGCGGCGGCCGTAGAGCGGCCTGGCCAACACCGCCGACGCGGACAGCTCGCAGCCGGCCGCGCTCGCCGCTGCCGAGCCGCCGGGGCGCGGCCACGATCCGATCGTCCGCGCCCCGACGGGCCGGCTACTGCGCGCCGACGAGGGTGCGCACCCGCTGCGCGCCGAGTGACAGCAGCAGCGTGGGCAGGCGCGGCCCGGACTCCCGGCTCACCAGCAGGCGGTACAGCAGGGAGAAGAACTCCCGCTGCGCCACCTTCAGCTCCGGCGTCGGCTTGGTGTCCATGGGCAGGCCCAGCTGGATCTTCGGCACGCCGTACACCAGGCTGGTCAGGCCGTCGAGGGACCACTGCTCGTCGAGGCGCCCGGCCAGCAGGGCGAGGGCCTCGCGCTGGCCGTCGCCGAGGGAGGCGAGCAGCTCCTCGTCGGGGTCGGCCCGCACGTGGGTGCGCTGCTCGTCGGGGACGTAGGTGGTGACCCAGTGCACCGCGCAGTCCAGTCGCGGCCGGGTGTCGTCCAGCGTGACGATCGGGTCGGCCGGGTCGATGTCGGCGAGGATGCGCAGCATCTGGGCCGGGTCGCCGACGGTGATGTCGGCCACCGAGGCGAGCATCCGGTACGGCAGCGGCCGCGGCGTCACCGGCAGCGCACCGGCGGCGGTGCCGATCGCGCGGTGGTAGGCGGCGGTGTCGGCCGGCGGCGCGGTGCCCTCGCCGACCTTGCGCCCGAGCGTGTCCCACTCGTCGTAGAGGCGCTGGATCTCGTCGTCGAACGCGATCTTGAACGACTGGTTGGGCCGGCGGCGGCTGTAGAGCCAGCGCAGCAGCGGCGCCTCCATGATCTGCAGCGCGTCGGCCGGGGTCGGCACGCCGCCGCGGGAGCTGCTCATCTTGGCCTGGCCGGCGATGCCGACGAAGGCATACATGGGGCCGATCGGGGGGCGGGCGCCGAAGACCTCGGCGACGAGCTGGCTGCCGACGACGTAGGAGGATCCGGGGGAGCTGTGGTCCACGCCGGAGGGCTCGAAGTGCACGCCCTCGTAGGCCCAGCGCATCGGCCAGTCGACCTTCCACACCAGCTTGCCGTCGCGGTGCTCGCAGAGCAGGATCGTGGCGCCGTGGCCGTAGGAGCAGGTGTAGGTCAGCTCGGTGGTGGCGTCGTCGTAGGCGGTGACGGTGGTGGTGTCGCGGCCGCATTCGGAGCAGTAGGGCCGGTACGGGTAGTAGCCGGTCGCGCCCTCGCCGTCCTCGTCGTTCTCCTCGGGGGCGATCTTGGTGCGGTACTTCCCGAGGACCCCGTCGATGTGCTGCCGTTCGCGCATGGCGAGCAGGATCTGGTCCGTGTAGGCCCCGGAGCGGTACATCTCGGTCTGGCTGATGCCGCGGTACTGCACCCCGAGCTGCTCCAGCGAGGCCGCCATGGCCGCCTTGAAGTGCTCGGCCCAGCTGCCGTAGGGGCTGCCCGGCGGGGCCGGGACGGCGGTCAGCGGGCGGCCGATGTGCTCGCTCCACGTCAACTTGTCGACGCCCGGCACCCCCTCCGGCACCTTGCGGAACCGGTCGAAGTCGTCCCACGACAGGATGTGCACGACGTCCTCGCCCCGGCGGCGGATCTCGTCGGCGACCAGGTGCGGGGTCATCACCTCGCGGAGGTTGCCGAGGTGGATGGGGCCGGACGGGCTCAGGCCGGACGCGCAGACGATCGGCCGGCCCGGCGCGCGGTCCTGCGCGGAGGCGATGACCTCGTCGGCGAAGCGGGCTACCCAGTCGTCTTCGATGCTGTGCGTCACCGGACCATTCTGTCCGATCCTGGGCGGCGGGCCCTAATCAGGGGTTGGCCGACATGAGCGGCAGCACCGGGCGTAACCGCTCCCGCCGGCCCGCCGTCAGCAGGCGGCCGTCGGGCCGTCGGGTCCCGACTGCTCCAGCAGGGTCTCGATGCGGGCCATGAGCTCGCTCGGCTCGAACGGCTTGACCAGGTAGTCGTCGGCGCCGGCGGCGAAGCCGGTGCTCACGTCCAGCCACTGGCCGTGCGAGGTGAGCATGAGCACCGGCATCTGCTCGGTGTCGGCGGTGCCGCGCAGCGCCCGGCAGACCTCGATGCCGTTGATGCCCGGCATGCTCACGTCCAGGATGGCCAGGTCGGGGTGCTCGCGGCGGGCCGTGTCCAGGGCACTGCCGCCGTCGGCGCAGGCCAGCACGTGGTGGCCGGACGTGTCGAGCAGGAACGTGAGCAGATCGCGGATCGCGAGATCGTCCTCGGCTACCAGGACCGTCGACATGCCGCCTCCAATACCCTCAAGGTCAGCATACGAACAAATCGGGTGAAATATGGTCGAGGTGTGCATTTCAGGCGGCGGTACGTCTCCGTGGCGCTGGCCGCGGCCGTGCTGCTGCTCGGCGTGGTGGCGACCGCCGGCGTGTGTGCCTCCCTGACCTCGAAGGAGCGCCGCTCCGCGGCCCAGGCGATGGACCGTCAGGTCGACCTCGCGCAGGCCGCGGTGAGCGGGGAGGTGCAGCGCTACCTCGACACCATCGACACGGTCGCGGGCGCCCTCGGCTCGCACGACGTGCTCACCCCGGACGCCTTCGAGCGGGCCACCGCGCGGGTGCCGGGGGAGAACCTGGCCGGGGCGACCGCGGTCGTCTTCGTCGTGCCCGCGGCGACGGCGGACGTCGCCGCGGTGCAGCGGCAGTGGCGCTCGGCCGGCGCGGTCGACCTGACGCTGCGCCCGGCGGCCGGCGTGGCCGAGCACTACTTCGCCGTCTACGGCCGCCAGCTCGACGGCCGCGAACCGGCCGCCGGCGGGGCCGACCTCGCCGAGGCCAGCGCCGTCGCCGGCGTGCTGCGCGAGGCCCGCTCGCTCGGCGGCGCCGCGGTGTCGCAGGCCGCGGTGCTGACCCGCGACGCCGGGCCGCCCGCGACCGAGCGGCGCCGCTCGCTGAGCCTGGCCACCCCGGTGCTCGCCCGCAGCGGGTCGCTGCGCGGCTTCGTGCTGCTCGGCCTGCGCGGCGAGGACTTCTTCGGCGCCGCCATCGGCGAGGTGCTGCAGCGGCGGGTCACCGCCACGCTGTGGGCCGCCCAGGAGGGTGGTGGGCTGCTGCCGATGGCGACCGTGCACCCGACGGCGCCGCCCAGCGACGCGCTGCGCCGCTCCCGCGACCTCGGCATCGCGCAGCGGCACTGGCGGCTGGACCTGGCCGCCGACCCGCGCGAGCTGCCGGGCGCCTACACGGACCGGCCGCTGCTGGCCGGGGCGGCCGGGGCGGTGCTCACCGTGCTGCTGGCCGCCCTGGTGTACCTGCTGAGCTCCCGCCGGGCGAAGGCCCTCGAGGCGGTGCGGGAGGCGACCCGGGAGCTGCGCGCGGCCGAGCGGGAGGCGCGCGACCAGGCGGCGCTGCAGCAGGCAATCCTGACCAGCGTCGGGGAGGGGGTCACCGTCGTCGGCGAGGACGGCCGGGTGCTGCTGCACAACCCGGCGGCCCGCGCGCTGCTCGGCACCGCCGGGGACGCCGCGCACCTGGAGGACTGGCCGGCGCACTACGGGGCCTACCTGCCCGACCGGGTCACGCCGTTCCCGCCGGGGCGGCTGCCCATGGTGCGGGCGCTGCGCGGGGTGGCGGTGGACCGCGAGGAGATGGTGATCCGCAACCCGGCCCACCCGGACGGCATCCTGCTCAGCGTCGGCGCCCGGCCGCTGGACCGCTCCGGTGGCGGCCCGCGCGGCGCGGTCGCGGTGCTGCACGACATCACCGAGCTGCGCCGCTACGAGACCGAGCTGGCCCAGTTCGCCGCGGTGGTGGCGCACGACCTCAAGAGCCCGCTGACGGCGGTGCACGGCTTCGCCGCGGTGGCCGCCGAGGCCCTCGCCGCCGACCCGCCCCGGCCGCAGACCGCGGCGGCCGCCCTGGTGCGGGTGCGGCAGGGCGCGACCCGGATGCGGGTCATCATCGACGACCTGCTGGCCTACACCACGGCCGGGGACGCCCCGCTCAACGTGGCCGAGGTCGACCTGCGCCAGCTGGTGGAGTCGGTGGTGGCCGAGCGGACCGCGCCCCGCCCGGCCGCCGGCCTGTCCACGGCCGTGCCCGACGCCCAGCCGCCGGCGCCGTCGGTGTGGATCGGGCCGCTGCCCGCCGTACGGGCCGACGCCGGCCTGCTGCGCCTGGTGGTGGACAACCTGGTCGGCAACGCGATCAAGTACACGCCGGCCGGGCGGGCGCCGCACGTGGAGATCACGGCGGAGGCGTCGGCCGGCGGCGTGCGGCTGGAGGTCGCCGACCGCGGCATCGGCATCCCCGACGAGGAGAAGGTCCGCGTCTTCGAGTCCTTCCACCGGGCCAGCCCGGTCGAGTACGGCGGCACCGGCCTCGGCCTGGCCATCTGCCGGCGCATCGTGGAGCGCCACGGCGGGACGATCGCGGTGCGGGACAACCCCGGTGGCGGCACCCGCGTCAGCGTGCTCCTGCCGCCCGGGCTCCCGGCCGCGGCCACCCGCCGCCCGGCGGACGACTGGTGGCGGCTGCAGCGCGCGCCCGTGCCGGCCGCCGCCCGTGCCACGAACCATAACGCGACATGAAGTCGGGTTTAGGCCCCTTGACATCGAGGCTGTCCAATTCCATTATCTGTCAGGCAAGTTGCCTAACATATATGTGGAGGCGCCTCGTGAATCACCCCCTCAGGCTGGCCGGCCTGGGCGCCGCGGCCCTGCTGGTCGCCGGCACCGCCACGACCGTCCTGGTCATGCACGGCGCCGACGCGGCCACGGAGACCCTGCTGTCGCAGGGCAAGCCCGCGACCGCGTCGTCGGTGGAGTCGTCGTCCCTGGGCGCCGCGCTGGCGTTCGACGGCGACACCGGCACCCGGTGGGCCAGCGCCGAGGGCTCGGATCCGCAGTGGATCCGCGTCGACCTCGGCGCGACCCGCAGCATCACGCACGTGAACCTCACGTGGGAAGCGGCCTACGGCAAGGCCTACCGCATCGAGACGTCCGCCGACGGCGGCTCGTGGACCGCGATCTACAGCACCACCACCGGCGACGGGGGCACCGACGACCTGACCGGGCTGTCGGGCTCCGGGCGGTACGTGCGGCTCTACGGCACGGCCCGCGGCACGCAGTACGGCTACTCGCTGTACGAGTTCAAGGTGTACGGCACGGCCACCGAGTCCACGCAGACCCCCTCGGCGCCGGCCTCACCGTCGCGCACCGCCTCCCCGTCGGCGTCGCCTTCCCCCTCGCGCACCACGTCCCCCACTCCCACCCCCACCTCCTCGCCGACGAAGCCGGCGGGCAAGGACCTCACCGACCCGCGCAAGAAGGACATCGCCATGCAGCTGGTGTCCTCGGCGGAGAACTCCTCGCTGGACTGGAAGGCGCAGTACAAGTACATCGAGGACATCGCCGACGGGCGCGGCTACACCGCCGGGATCATCGGCTTCTGCTCCGGCACCGGCGACATGCTGGACCTGGTCGAGCTCTACACCCAGCGGGTGCCGGGCAACGTGCTGGCCAAGTACCTGCCGGCGCTGCGCAGCGTCAACGGCAGCGCCTCGCACGCCGGGCTCGACCCGAACTTCACCAAGGACTGGAAGACCGCGGCGGCCGACCCGCAGTTCCAGAAGGCGCAGGACGACGAGCGGGACCGGGTGTACTTCACCCCCGCCGTCAACCAGGCCAAGGCCGACGGCCTGCGCGCGCTGGGCCAGTTCATCTACTACGACGCGATCGTCATGCACGGCCCCGGCACCGACCCGGTCAGCTTCGGCGGCATCCGCAAGGCCGCCATGGCCAAGGCCAAGACCCCGGCCCAGGGCGGCGACGAGGCGACCTACCTCAACGCCTTCCTCGACGCCCGGGTCGCGGCGATGAAGACCGAGGAGGCGCACAGCGACACCAGCCGGGTCGACACCGAGCAGCGGGTGTTCCTCAACAACCGCAACTTCGACCTCGACCCGCCGCTGAGCTGGAAGGTGTACGGCGACCCGTACACCATCCCGGCCTAACGGTTCAGGGCCGGGCGTCGCCGAGGATCGAGGAGATCGCCTCGGCGGCGCCCGGCCGCGCGAACAGGTACCCCTGCCCGAACTCGCAGCCGAGGCTCTGCAGCGTCGACCACTGCTCCGCCGTCTCGATGCCCTCGGCCACGGTCTGCAGCTGCAGCGCCCGGCCGAGCTGCACGACCGCCTCGGCCAGGGTCGCGTCGCCCCGCTCCGTCGTGATGCCGTCGACGAACGAGCGGTCGATCTTCAGGATGTCGACGGGGAAGCGCTTGAGGTACGACAGCGACGAGTAACCGGTGCCGAAGTCGTCGATCGCCAGGCGCACCCCGAGGGCCTTGAGCCGGCCGAGGGTCTCGATCGTGGAGTCGGTGTCCTGCATGAGCAGCGACTCGGTGATCTCCAGGACGATCTGGCGCGGGTCGACGCCGGTCTCGGCGAGGATGCCGGCGACCTCCTCGACCAGCCCCTCGTGCTGGAACTGCCGGGCCGACAGGTTGACGTTCACCCGGATCCCGGCCGCGGCCGGGAACTCGTCGCGCCAGCGGGCCAGCTGCTCGCAGGCCTGGCGCAGCACCCAGCGGCCGAGCGGCACGATGAGCCCGGTCGACTCGGCGAGGGGGATGAACGCGTTGGGCCCGAGCAGCCCGCGCACCGGGTGCTCCCAGCGCACCAGCGCCTCCACGCCGATGAGCCGGCTGGTGGGCAGGTCGACGATCGGCTGGTAGTGCACGAGGAACTCGTCGCGCGCCAGGGCCCGCTCGACCTCGGCGCGCTCCTCGGCCTCGCGCAGGACGCCGGCGTACATCGCCGGGTCGAACAGCGCGAAGCGGTCCCGGCCGGCCCCCTTGGCCGCGTACATCGCCAGGTCGGCGTTGCGCAGCAGCTCGCCCGGGTCGGGCCCGTCGTCGCCGTCGCCGGCCTTGGCGGTGGCCACGCCGATCGAGGCCGAGCACACGACCTCGCGGTTGCCCAGCCGCAGCGGCCGGCGGATGGCGGCCAGGAGCCGGTCGCCGAGGTCCATCGCCTCGATCTCGGTGATGTCCTCGACGAGGACGGCGAACTCGTCGCCGCCGAGCCGGGCCAGGGTGTCCGAGGCCCGCAGCTGCTGGTGCAGGCGCAGCGCGGTGGCGGCGATGAGCTGGTCGCCGGCGGTGTGCCCCAGGCTGTCGTTGACCAGCTTGAAGTCGTCGAGGTCGACCAGCAGCAGGGTGATGCGCCCGCCGCCGCGGCGGTTGCGGGCGATGGCGTGCTCGAGCCGGTCGCGGAACAGCGCCCGGTTGGGCATGCCGGTCAGCGAGTCTGCGAACGCCTGCCGGGTCAGCTCCTCCTCGAGCTCCTTGCGCGTGGTGATGTCCCGGATGCTGATCACGGCGGCGTTGAGCGGCTCCTCGTCGAAGCGGTTGGTGGCGATGACCTCGACCCAGATCCAGGCCCCCTCGGCCCGGCGGACCCGCGTCTCGGCCCGGGCTGTGTACCCGCGGCCGCCGTTGACCACCGCCGTCCACCACTCCATCGACGTGGCCAGGTAGTCGGGGTGGGTGATGTCCATGAGCAGCTCGCTGGTCATGATCGCCGGGTCGTAGCCCAGCGCGGTGCGCACCGACGGGCTCGCGTAGGTCACCTCGCCGCTGGGGTGCACGGCCAGGACGGCGTCGGAGGCGTTCTCCAGCAGCGCCTCGATCTTGCGCTCGGCGGTGTGGCGGCCCGCGTCCAGGCGCCGCCGGTTGCTCGCGGTGCGGGCGCAGAACCAGGTGACGCCGAGCATGAGCGCGACGGTGAGCGCGGCGAGGGTGCCGGCCGCCGGGCGGTCGCGGGTGACGACGAGGCCGAGGTACCCGGCGACGCTCGCCACGCCGAAGCCGATCACCTCCCGGTCGCCGGCCAGTGCCGCGGTCGAGGCGAGGATGAGCGTCACCCCGGCCGGGTAGATGGCCAGCGCGGCGACGTCGTAGGCGGTGAACGCGAGCAGCAGGGCCAGGTTGGCCCCCCACCACGCGATCATCACGCGGGACAGCCAGCGGCCGTCCCGTGTCATGTACCGCTCCCACGGCAGCGCCACGAGGACCGCCTGCCCGGCCGCGGCCAGCACCATGAGGGCGACCAGCCACGGTCCGCCGTGCCGGTCGAGCAGGGCGCGGACGGCCCCGATGAGGATGACCGCCACGCCGATCCAGGTGCCGAGCCGCAGCTGCCGGGCCCGGTAGTCGATCTCGTGCTGCTCCAGCGCGTTCTCCGACATGGTCACCCCGATCGGTGCGACGCCACCGTTGCTGAGTGCCTTTCCGGTGCAGTCTCGGTGATCGTGGTTGCCGCGATAGGCTGCGCGCCATGGAGGTCTGGCGTCTTGCCGCGGCCGTGCTGACGGCGCTGCCGCTCGTCGGGCCTTCCGGAGGTCCTTCCAGCGCGGCCCCGGTCGTGCCCTGTCCCTACACGTCCACGCCGACGATCCCGCCGACCCCGCCCTCGCCGCAGCGGGACCCGGACGCGCCCGTGGTCGGCGGCGCCGGGATGGCCACCGCCGGGCTGGCCCTGCCGGACGGCGCGGCGGCCCCGCCGGCGCTGTCGGCGATGTCGTGGGTGGTGGCCGACCTCGACACCGGCGAGGTGCTCGGGGCGTGCGCGCCGCACCTGCGCCGCCGCCCGGCGAGCGTGCAGAAGCTGCTGCTGGCCGCGACCGTCCTGCCGAAGCTGGACCCGAACCTGGTGGTCGAGGCCACTCCGGCCGACCTGGACCTGCCGGCCGACAGCTCGATGGTGGGCCTGATCGTCGGCGGGCACTACCCGGTGTCGGCGCTGTGGTACGGGCTGCTGCTGGAGTCCGGCAACGACGCCGCCAACGCGCTCGCCCGGGTCGGCGGCGGGGACGGCGGGGTGCCGGCCACGATCGCGGCGATGAACGCCGAGGCGCGCCGGCTGGGCGCCGACGACACGCACGCGGTCACGCCGTCCGGCTACGACGGGCCGGAGCAGTTCACCAGCGCGTACGACCTGGCCCTCATCGCGCGGGAGGACTTCGCCCGGCCGGCGTTCCTGCAGTACGACACCGCGGCCACCTTCCAGTGGCCGGCCCAGCCGCCGAAGGACCCGAAGGGCTTCCAGATCCAGAACGAGAACAAGCTGCTCACCGCGTACCCCGGTGCGATCGGCGGCAAGACCGGCTTCACCGACGAGGCCCGGCACACGTATGTCGGCGCCGCCCGGCGCGGCGACCGGCGGCTGGTCGTCACGATCATGGGTGCGGAGGTGGTCCCGGCCCGAGCCTGGAAGCAGGGCACGATGCTGCTCGACTGGGGCTTCGCGCGCCCGGCCGGCAGCTCCGTCGGCCACCTGGTCACGCCGGAGGAGGCGGCGGCCCTGCACAACCCGCCGCCGTCGGCCGCCGCTGCCGCTGCCTCGGCCGCCGCGGCCCCCGCCGGGACCCGGCCGCCCTCGGCCACCCGTGCCCCGTCCGGCACCGCCCTGGCCCTGGGTGGTGCCGGCATCGCCCTGATCGCTGGCGCCGGCGTCGTCTTCGTCCGGGCCCGCCGGCGCTACGGCGTCAGCGCAACGGGAGACCGGTGACCGGCCGCGCCGCCGGCCTTCGGCCCTAGCGGGCGGCTGTCGCCCGGGCACCCGGCGTGCTCGTGGTGCCGGCGCGGCGCCGCTATCGGGCGGTTTGGCGCTCGTTTGGGCACCCGGCGTTCTTGTCGGCGCGGTTATCGGGTCGCGTCGGGCACGCCGAACAGCAGGTCGGCGGCGTCCGGGGTCATCGGCCGGCCCAGGGCGCGGCCCAGGCCGTAGTCGCAGTCCAGCAGCCGC
This sequence comes from Dactylosporangium sp. NPDC051485, assembly GCF_040682015.1. Taxonomy (NCBI): domain Bacteria; kingdom Bacillati; phylum Actinomycetota; class Actinomycetes; order Micromonosporales; family Micromonosporaceae; genus Dactylosporangium; species Dactylosporangium sp. NPDC051485. The sequence goes on along the minus strand of NZ_JBFAZW010000118.1, from coordinate 20,944 downwards.
AGCGCGGCGGCCTGGTCGCGGCTGTCCACGCCGGTCGCCGTGACCGCGATGGCCAGGTCGTGGAACATCGCGATGAGCCACGTCGCCATGGACAGGTTGGAGCGGTGCGTGGTTGAGGAGCGGGCCAGGCCGGAGATCAGCTGCGGGTCGATCCGCACGCTGTGCACCGGGCTGGCGGTCGGGTTGGCGTGCCCGAGGCCCACCTGGGCGACCGCGACCCGCACCCCGAGCCGGTCCAGGCCGTCGAGGGCGAACGCGACCGCGTCGGTCTCGTCGTGCAGGGCCCGCTCGGGCACGGCCACGTGCAGCTTGGCCGGCGGCAGGCCGGTGCGGCGCAGGACGTCGATCACGCCGTCCACGAAGTCGGGGTGGCGCAGCTGCCCGGCGGCCACGTCAATGCTGACGATCGGGGCGGGCTCGTGCCCCTGCCAGGCCGCGGCCCGCTCGCACGCGCTCGCCAGCAGGTGCCGGCCGAGCGGGGCCAGCAGGCCGCACCGCTCGGCGATGTCCAGCAGCTCGGCCTCCGGCACCGGCCCGCCGGCCGGGTGCACCCAGCGCGGCAGCGCGTGCATGCCGACGACGGCGTGGTCGGCGAGGCGGACGATCGGCTGGAACGCCGCCGTGATCTCCCCGCCCGCCAGCGCCTCCGCCAGCGCGTTGGCCCGCTGGTGGCGGCGCAGGTGGGCGGTGGCCCGGCCCGCGTCGTACATCGCCCAGGCCGCCCCGTCGTGCCGCGCCCAGTCCAGCGCCATCGACGCCTGGCGCAGCAGCTCGTCGGGGCCGGCACAGGCCGGTCCCTCCACGATGCCGGCCCGCCCGGCGACCGGGATGTCGTGCCCGTCCGCCGGCCACGGGCTGGGCAGCACGCGCAGGGCCGCGTCGGCCGCCTTGATCGCCTCGTCGCCGCCGGCGGTGCCCGGCACGACGAGGACGAACGTGTCGCCGCCGAGGTGCCCGAGGTGGTACCCCCGATCGACCGCCAGCACCTGCAGCCGCTGGGCCACGCCCAGCAGCAGGGCATTGCCGGCGTCGTGGCCGAGCAGCTGGTTGACCGCGGCGAACCCGCGCAGGTTGACCACGCACAGCCCGAGCCGCGGCGGCATCGGGGCGAGCAGCCCGCCCAGCGCGGCCCGGTTGGGCAGCCCGGTCAGCGGGTCGTGCAGCAACTGGTGGCGGACCTGAGCCTCGAGGTCACGCTGGCGGTCCCGCCACGCGGCCCGCTCGCTCCGGTTGATCGACTCCGCCACCCCCGCGACCTGCTCGCGCATTGCCGTGGTGAAGCCGTGGACGAGCTCGTCGAGCAGCTCGGTGAGGCGGCCCGCGGCCCGGGCCTCCGGCCGCTCGACGGCGGCGAGCAGCTGCTCGCGCAGGATCTGGGTGCTGCACAGCAGTACGCGGGGATGGGCGAGGTCGGCGTGGACCATGTCGTGGCCGACCCGGAAGCCCTCACCCCGGTCGAAGTCGCGGTCGATGATCGCCGCGACGAGCCGCTGGGCGAAGCCTTCCAGCAGTGCGCGGCGTCGGGCCCTCCCGCCGGGCACGAAGCTCGTGCCGGCGGGGAGCGTGCGGTCCCAGGTTGCGGCGAACGCCGCGACCCGGGCGTCGAGCCCCGGATAGCGCTCCGTCATGTGGGCGAACCTTTCCAGGACATGACGTATGCAAGCGTTGGAATTTACTTGTTTTCGGCAAGTGATTATGACGCTCGATGGGGCGGCGAATCCAGTCCTACCGGCGCATCCCGGACGTTCCGGCGAACCCTGTCGCGTCATCGCAGGCCACCGCCTTGTTCCCGGCCGGAATTCCTTGCGTTGTCCGCGTGTCGCGTCGGCCTTGCCGGGATCGTGTTGCCTGGGTGTGGTGATCCGACATGTCGGGTGCTCCGCGCCGCGACATGTCGGATTTATACCCCGACGGGCGGCAAATTGATGGGTTCCACCAGGACGCGGCCATGACTGCCGGACCTGGGTCATGCTGCACCGCCCGCTGGCCCCACCGGCGGCGAGGGTGGCCCCGCATGACATCGCCCTCGGTGATCGAATCTGACGTTGTCCTCTGCGGGCACAGAGCGTCGCCTGCGGCGGATGAGCGCATCTCGAAAGGGGCACTCTTGTCAATGCCCTCTATGCACCGCTTATTTGCCAAGTTAGAAGAAGGCTCATATAAACCCCAATTGCGATTATCAGGCGCATTGAATGTCGTATATTTGTCATTTACGGCGCCGTGGGGCCGTCGTGGTATCACGCTGAGCTACAGCTGCGACACGCGACGTTGTGATGCGGTTTTGATGGCCCGGTCTGCGACAGCGTGTCCGCATCTGCCGGGTGGGATCACTCTCTGCCTGGAGGACGGGATGCCCCATCGTGGCGTGAAGGGCTCGAACCGGGCGGCGACCCGTTGGCGACAAGGCGCGGTCGCCGTGCTGGTCACCCTCGGTGCGGTCGGCGTCGCCGCGCTGCCCCGGGCTGCTCACGCGATGGCAGCCCCTTCGGCCCCGTGCTGACCGAGTGGGAGCGGGCCGCGTTGACCGGCCTGCTGTACGGCCCGGTCGCCGTCGACGGCGGCGCGTTCGTCAACGGCAACCACCGCACGCTCGCCATGCTCGACGTCGGCGTCCGCCGCACGGTGGTCACCATTTTCCGCGAACGATGACCTCGCGGCTCGGAGCCCGGTAGGAAATATGAAGAAGTGTTATATATTGTCGTCGTTATATATAGTTGATAATTTGGTTCCACCCATCCGTTGGACCCGAAGGGCCTTTCAGTGAAACTGCAGGAATTCACCTCACCCGGCACCTTTACCGTTACCGTTCCACCCGGCTCGACCGTGCTCGTGGAGGCCTGGGGCGGCGGAGGCGGGGGCGGCGGGGGTGGGGGAGGCTGCGTGAACAGCTCGGCCATCTGCTTCGGCGGCGCAGGAGGCGCGGGCGGGTCGGGCGCCTACGTGCGAGGTATCGTGACCGCCTCGTCCACCGACGGCACCCTCACCGTCGTGGTCGGGGCGGGCGGAGCCGGGGGCGCCGGCGCCGCGTCCGCCTCCTTTGCCGGCGGAGTCTCCGGTTCCGCCGGTATACCGGGCACAGGCGGCGGCGACACCACGATCAGCAACGCCGGCTCCACCGTCATCAACGCACGCGGCGGCGCGGGCGGAGCCAACGGAGGGGGCGGGAACATCTCGGGCGCCGCCGGCTCCAACGGGCAGGGCGGCAGCGGCGGAACCGGCACCTTCCCGGCCGACAGCGGGCTGAGCCGACCCGGTGGCAACGGCGGAAGCGCCGCCCCCACCTCCAGCGCCCCTCAGGCCGGCCAGCCCGGCAGCTCCACCAGCAACGGCGCGCTGCCGCCGGCCCCCAACATCGGCGGTGCCGGAGGCGGCTGCACCCAGACCCAGAACCCGGCCGGCAGCGGCGGCGCCGGCAAATCCGGCTACGCCGTCCTCGCCGTGCTCTCCAGCCCCACCACGGCCCCCGGCGAGCGGGTCATTCCCTCGTCCTGGAACCAGAGCACCTACAACCAGACCATCGACAGTCCGAACAGCCGCGCCACCGTGACCTGCACCCCGGACGCGGTCAACGTCCAGGTCGTCCTCAACCGCACCAACCAGCCCAACACGTCCTTCCAGTTCGCCTACAAGATCGACGGCAGCGTCCCGATCTTCACCGGCGTGTACATGAAAACCGACTCCAACGGCAACGGCACCGGCTCTTTCAGCGTCCCCAACCTCACCCGCGGCGTTCACCAGCTCACCCTCTTCGTCAACAACACCCAGGTCGCAGTCCCCCCGGCCGGAGACACCTTCTACACCACCGGTAACACCCTCCCCTTCACCTTCTGACCAACCAGAACGCGGCCGCCGGCCTCGACGGAGCACGTCCCAGCACTCAAAGCCGCCAACGAAACGACACGGCGCCCGATGCTCGACCCGACCCGACCGGGCACGTGGGGGCAGTTCTCAGGCTCTGGCATCAAAGTCCGTGACGCTGTGTCCGGTCGTGACTCCGTTTCGGTGGGGGCGTGGTCTGTACGGGCCACGGCCCCCACCGACTGCCTGCCGTGACTGTCCATGAACGCCCGGTTGGCCGCGCCGTCCGGGAACGGGGCCTGGCGGGCGACACCGTGCGGCGCACCATCACGTAGTTCCACATTTCGATACTTCGATGCAGCCGGGGCGTTCGGAGCAGCGCGGTCCGGTGTGGTTCGCGGGGGTGCTCGGTGGACGAGCTGTCTATCGGGTTGGATCTCGCGGTTCCGCAGACGCCTGCGCCAGTGGACTGGGCCGGGCTGTGGACGGTGGCGTGGCGCACCGTCGAGGGTGTGGTGAACTACACGGTGCGGGATCTCGGTGCGTTGCCGATGGCGCTACGGCGCAGGTCGCGGCTGAGGCCGGGTGGCGGTATGCGGTGGTGACCGGCTGGCGGCCGCATGTCCTCGCCGGGGTGGAGGCGCTGTCGGCGCAGCGCCGGGCGTTGGACGATCCGCTCGGCCTGCAGGAGCAGCTGCCGACCGCTGCCGCCAAGGGACCGGCCCGGTTCGGTGAGCTGGTCGCAGCGACATCGGTGCCTGCGGTCGGCCGGGCGCATGCGCTGCACCTGCTGTGGCAGTGTCGGCTGGAGGCCGACCTGAGCCGACCGCTAGGTGACGCGACCCTGATCGGCCCGGCCAACTAGCGGACCCAACTTCGCCAACTATCGCGCTCAGTCACAGTTTCGGTGCCGGCCGGTTCGGTTGCGCGCCCTTGTGGGCCATCGCGGCCAGCACGGTGGGCTGCGGCGCCTCGTCGTCCTCGGGGTCCGGGTGCCAGTCGGTGATCGGCACCAGCCCCGGCTCGACCAGCGTGAACCCGTCGAGCATGGCCGCCACCTGCTCGGGGGTGCGCAGGTGGACGGAGGTGGGCGTCCGGCGGTACAAGGACTGCACCTCCTCCTGTGCGCCGGAGGGCACCTTCGCCGGAATCCCGTGCGAGAGCGCGACGTAGCTGCCGGACACGGTGGCCTCGTCGAAGCGCCGGATCACCTGCCCTGGGTCGTCGGCGTCGGGCACGAAGTGCAGCACCGCCATGAGCAGCAGCGCGATCGGCTGGGAGAAGTCGAGCAGCCCCAGCACCTCCTCGTGGCCGAGGATCTCGTCGGGCCGGCGGAGGTCCCCGTTGATCGCGGTGGCGTTGGGGTGCCCGGCGAGGATGTGCCGGCTGTGCGCGATGGCGACGGGGTCGATGTCGACGTACACCACGCGGGCGTCCGGCGTCGTCGCCTGCGCCACCTCGTGCACGTTGCCCAGCGTCGGGATTCCGGAGCCGATGTCGAGGAACTGCCGCACCCCGCGGCCGACCAGCCACTGCACGGCCCGCCCGAGGTACGCCCGGTTGGCGTGCGCCAGCTGGAAGATCCCCGGCCACGCCCGCTGCGCGTCCTCGGCGAACTGCCGGTCCACCTGGAAGTTGTGGAAACCCCCGAGCGTGTAGTCATAGACGCGCGCCGCATTCGGCGTGGTGATGTCGACGCCGTCCGGCACCCACTCCGGCAATGTCACCGCACCCTCCCATTGGCTCGGCGGTCCGCGGCTCGACCTTACATCGACGCCCGTCCTGCCCGGCGCCCGAAAAAGTGTCGTACCCCGCGGGCACAATGGCGGCCATGAGCGGACCGAGCACCTCCCGCCCCCTGCGTGACCTGGCCGAACTCCACCGCATCCTGACCCTGGTCCTCGGACTCGTCGACCCGGCCGCGTCCGGCTTCACCTACCGTCTCGTCGGCACCGCCGCTGCCCTGGCCCAGGGCGTCGCCCTCCCGACCGGTGACGTCGACCTGCTGGTCCGCGGCCGCGAGCACGTCGACCACTTCGCCGCCGCCCTGTCCGCCCACCTGTGCCTGGATCCGCCGGCGTGGTTGCCGGCCGCCGGGCAGTACTTCACGCATTTCGTCGTCGACGGCATCGAGGTGGGCGCGAGCACCGTCGAGCACGAGTCCGCCGCCGACACGATCGAGTGCATCGGCCCCGGCCCGTGGACCCACTACGTCGACCTGCCCGTCGGCCCGCACGTGGTCCCGGCGGTCCGCCTGGAGCTGCGCCTGGTCTCGGAGCTGGTCCGCAACCGCCCGGACCGCTACGAACCCCTGCTCGACCACCTGCGGGCCGCAAGCCCCGCCCGGGACCTGGACCCTGGCGCGGCCCTCCGCCCGGCTGCGGACCCGACGCGCGGCGCGGACCCGGAGTTCGGTGCGGACCCGGAGTTCGGTGCGGACCCGGAGTTCGGTGCGGCCGCGGCGATCGGTGTGCGGCCGCCGTTCGATCTCGACCTGCTGGACCGGGCGATGCGGGACCGGAAGGTGTCTGCAGCGCTGCGCGAGCACGTCCTCACCCGCCTGGGCCGCTGATATCCATCGACGGACCATGCCCGTCCGGGGAGCCGGGACCGGCCTCCGTCTAGTGCGCTGGCCATGAACGTTCACCGGGTTGGTGACACGCCGGGCTTGATCTACCCGGTTGCGCGCCACCTGTCGCACGCTCGATGGCGCTCATGTTCGCTGTCGAGGGTGGGGTGGGTGGATGGCTGAGCCTGTCCGGGCGCGGCGGTTGAGCGATGAGGAGGGCCGCCGGTTGCAGCAGATTGTGCGGCGGGGCAAGCATGAGTCGGTCCGGGTCCGCCGCGCGTTGATCATCATGGCGTCGGCGTCCGGGACGCCGGTGCCGGCGATTGCTCGTCTGGTCGCGGCGCATGAGGACACCGTGCGGGATGTGATCCATCGGTTCAACGAGATCGGGCTGCGCGCGCTGGACCCTAACTGGGCGGGTGGCCGTCCCCGCCGGATCAGCGAAGACGACGAGGCATACATCGTCGCGGCGGCCATGGCGCGGCCCAAGCAACTGGGCCGCCCGTTCACCCAGTGGAGCATCCGCAAACTCGCCGACTACCTGGCCACCAACAAGGTCCGGCGGGTGTACCTGGGCCGGGAACGATTGCGGCAGCTGCTACGCCGCAACGGCATCACCTTCCAGCGCACTCGCACCTGGAAGGACTCCACCGACCCGGACAAGGATGCCAAGCTCGACCGGATCGAACAGGTCACCACCGCGTTTCCGGACCGGTGCTTCGCCTTCGACCAGTTCGGGCCGCTGTCGATCCGCCCGCACCACGGCACTGGCTGGGCGCCGAAGACGCGGCCGGACCGGTTGCCGGCCACCTACAAGCGCACGCACGGTATCCGCTACTTCCACGGCTGCTACAGCCTCGGCGACGACCAGCTCTGGGGTGTGCTGCGCCGCCGCAAAGGCGCCGATCACACCTTGACCGCACTCAAGTCCATCCGCGCCGCCCGGCCGGATGGCGCCCCGATCTATGTCATCCTGGACAACCTCTCGGCCAGCAAGACCCCAGCGATCCGGGCGTGGGCTGCCCGCAACAAGGTCGAGCTCTGCCTGACTCCGACCAGCGCGTCCTGGGCCAACCCGATCGAGGCCCAGTTCGGGCCGCTGCGCCGCTTCACCATGGCCAACTCCAACTACCCCAACCACAGCGTCCTGGCCCGCGATCTGCATGACTACCTACGCTGGCGCAACGCCAACGCCCGCCACCCCGACGTCCTGGCCGCCCAACGCCGCGAACGCGCCCGCATCCGCAGCGAACGTCAACAATCCTGGGGTCGTCCACGCTCCAAGGTTGCTTGACCTGCTCGAACCGGTGGAGGCCGCTGATCAACGAGTGCATCGGCCTCACCGACCGCCACGAGCAACTCAATCGGCAACTCCGGATCTCCCTGGCCAACGGCGAGCGCAACCCACCGACCAGCATCCAGCGGCCGCCAGACGAACATCTCGCCACTGAGCTGGCAAAGCTGGTTCATCGGCTCCGGCGCCTGGTCCTCACCCCACAGATACGGCTCGAGAGCGACGGCCTGGGGCTCGCCCCAGCGGGCCGTCAGCGCGGTCGCCAGCGCCCGGAAACCGGTGTCGATCTCCGCCTGCGCTGTCTCGACGATTTCCTCGCTGCGGTCATCCCAGAAACTGCGGCAGGCCTGAAGGACATACACGTGGAAGCCAGGCCCGCTGGACTGGCGGCCCTCCCGGGTGTTCTCACCTGGAAAAGGAAGCACGAGCAGGCCGTCGATGATCGCGAGTCGGTCTTGCATGACCATGCCAAGAGGCTAGAGAACCGGCGAACGTATCTGGTCACCGCACTAGCCATCCGATGTGGCAGACAGCACGCACTGGGTACGGCGGCTGGGGCGGTGCGGACGGGGATCGGTCAAGATGGGGGTCGTGCGCACCACAGCGACCGTCCGGCGCGTGAGCATCGGTTGCGGCGCGGCCGCCATCGCGCTGCTCGCCGCCGCCTACGCGGCCACCTCGGCCACGATGATCGCTGCCGTGGTGGCGCTCGCCCTGGCCGGGCTCGTCACGCAGCTGCCCCGGCCGGTCGTCCCGGCCGCGGCCCGGGCCCCGCGGCGGGACCGGCTCCTGCTGCCGCTGATGGCGAGCGTGGCCGCGTCGACGCTCGCGGCGCTGTCCGTCGTGTGGGCCGCCGTCACCCCGGAGGGGCCGATCCCGTGTGTCGGCCCGTCCGGCCCCGCCCGGCTCGAGCTCGCCGCCGCGTTCGCCGTCCAGGCCGGCGCCGCGATCGTGGTGCTGCGGGCCGCGGACCGCGACCGCGGGCAGGCGTCCTGGCGGGCGTACCTGCGGCACAACCCGCGTATCCGGGCCTCGCTGACGGCCGCGCTGCACCTGGCCGCGCCCGCCGCGACCCTCGCCGTCCTGGCCGGCGTCGCCGCGTGCGAGCTGAGTCACACCCGGCTGCTGGACACCATCGCCGCCGGCACCGTCGCGGCCGTGATCGCGGGCGTCGACCTGCTCCTCGCCGTGCGGCTCGTCGGGCTGGCCGTGCTCGCCCCGCCCCGGACCGCCGACACCGACGGCATCGAGCTGGCGCTGCTGGCCGCCGACATCCGCTCCGTCGCGCACCTGCACGTCGTGCAGCTCGCGCACGACGAGCTCATGGTCACCGCCCGCGTCGGCCTGCCCGCCGACGCCGACATCGCCGCGACCCTGCATCGCGCCCGCGCGCACATCCAGGACTTCGTACCGGCCGCCCGGCACATCTACCTGCAACCCGAGTCGAGCACCTGATCGGGTATTCAGGCCGCTGCGTCACAGGATTGTCATGCTGCCGCGATCATTTCTCCACATCGACCGGACACGGTAGACCGGCGGCAGGTCGCGGCCGTTGTGGGTGCCGCGTGGGTGTGAAGGAGTTGCTGGTCAGTGGAGGTCGAGCGCACGGGGTTGCCCGGGATCGGGTTGCGGCACGAGTTCGTGACCACGAAGGGGCAGCACGCGGCGGTGGTGTCGCATGTGTCGGGACGGCGGGACATCGTGCTGTACAGCAACGACGACCCGGACACCGTGTCGTCGACGCTGTCACTGAGCACCGACGAGGCCAACGGGGTGGCCGAGCTGCTCGCCACGTCGCGGATCGTTGAACGGCTGGCCGACCTGCAGCGGCAGGTGACCGGGCTGAAGACGGTCCAGGTGCCGATCATGGCCGGTTCGCCGTACGACGGCGGGACACTCGGCGGCACCCAGGCTCGCACGCGGACCGGGGCCTCGATCGTGGCGGTCATCCGGGCCGGCCAGATCCTGGCGAGCCCCCGGCCGGACTTCGCGTTCTGCCCCGGCGACCTCGTGGTCGTCGTGGGTACGGCCGAGGGCACCGACGCGGTCGCCGACATCTTCGCCAACGGCTGAGGCGCACGCGTATGCACGGTACCGCTGCCCTGATCGAAATCGGTGCGGTGATTCTCGGGCTGGGCCTGCTCGGGGCCGTCTCGGCCCGGTTCGCCATCTCGCCGATCCCGCTGTATCTGCTGGCCGGCCTCGCCTTCGGGCAGGGCGGCATCCTGCCGCTGGCGACCAGCGAGGAGTTCACCGCCACCGGCGCCGAGATCGGCGTCATCCTGTTGCTGTTCACGCTCGGCCTGGAGTACACCGCGCCCGAGCTCGTCGGCACGCTGCGGCACAACGCCGTCGCCGGCGTCGTCGACCTGGTCCTCAACGCCGCGCCCGGCGTGGCGGTCGCGCTGCTGCTGGGCTGGGGACCGGTGGCCGCGGTCGCGCTGGGCGGCATCACGTACGTGACCTCGTCCGGCATCACCGCGAAGGTCCTCGGCGACCTGCAGTGGCTCGGCAACCGGGAGGTCCCGGTCGTGCTGTCGCTGCTGGTCTTCGAGGACCTCACGATGGCCGTGTACCTGCCGATCCTCACCGCGCTGCTGGCCGGCGTCGGGTTCGTCGCGGGCCTGGGCACCCTCGCCATCGCCGCCGCGACGATCACCGTCATCCTGGTCATCGCCCTGCGCTTCGGCCGCTACGTGGAAATGTTCGTCGCTTCCCCGAACGACGAGGTCCTGCTGCTCAAGGCGCTCGGCCTCACGGTGCTCGTCGCCGGCGTCGCCCAGGGCCTGCAGGTCTCCGCCGCGGTCGGCGCGTTCCTCGTCGGCATCGCCCTGTCGGGGCCGCTCGCCCACACCGCACGCGAGCTCCTCACCCCGCTGCGGGACCTGTTCGCCGCCGTGTTCTTCGTCTTCTTCGGCCTGCAGACCGACCCGTCCGCGCTGCCGTCGATGCTCGGCATCGCCCTGGTGCTGGCGCTGATCTCGATCATGACGAAGCTCGCTACCGGCTGGTGGGCCGCGAAACGGGCCGGCGTCAGCCCGCTCGGGCGGGCCCGGGCCGGCGTCGCGCTCACCCCGCGTGGCGAGTTCAACATCGTCATCGCCGGCCTGGCCGTCAGCGCCGGGCTCAACGACCGGATCGGCCCGCTCGCCGCCGCCTATGTGCTCGTCCTCGCGGTCCTCGGCCCGATCCTGGCCCGCTCGCTCGAACCGTTCGTCCGGTGGCGCGCCCGCCGCCGCGGCGGCCCCCCGGCCCCCGGTGAGCCCCAGGCAGCCGGTGATTCGCCGGCCGCCGAGCCCGGCCCGGCAACGGCCCACGTAACGACCGTGTGACCGATCCTCAGTCTCCACGGTGAGGCTTCGGTACCCGGTCGCTGCCGGGTACCGGAGCCTCAACAGCGCCAGCACCCAGTCCGCGCCGAGGCCCACCCGGGGGCGGCGAGGTGGTCGCGTCCACGCGGCACGGGATAGCGCGACGATTTCGGGTAGACCTCCCCAGCCCGACTGTCGAACCTTTCGTGGGGGACCGCATGAGCACGCCGACGACCGGCTCGCACGCCGGTATCACCCCGAACCTTTTCGGCATTGCGTACGGTACGGCCGGCCTCGCGGTCGGCTGGCGGTACGCCGCGCAGGTGGGGCTGGCCCCGGCGCTCGTGGCCGACATCCTGTTCCTCGTCGCCGCCGTGGTCTGGCTGGCGCTGCTGGCCGGCTACGTCGCACAGGTGCCGCGCCGGCCCGGGGGCTGGCGCGCCGAATTGGCTCACCCGGTGATGGGGCCGTTCGTGTCGCTGATCCCGATCGTCGGCATGCTCCTGGCGATCGGCCTGCTGCCGAGCAGCCCCGCCGCCGGACGCTGGCTGCTGGGGGTGTTCACCGTCGCCACGATCGCCCTGGCCGGCTGGATCACCGGCCAGTGGATCATCGGGGGCATCGAGCCGGAGCACCTGCACCCCGGGTACGTGCTGCCCGCCGTCGCGGGCGGGCTGATTGCGGCCATCGGTGCCGCCCTGGCCGGCTGGCCCGGTCTGGCCCAGACATTCTTCGGCCTCGGCCTGCTGTCGTGGCTGGTCCTCGAGGCGATCATCGTGTCCCGGCTGTACCTGCGGGGACCGCTGCCCGCGCCGATACGCCCGACCCTGGCGATCGAGGCGGCACCGCCCGCCCTCGCCGGCCTGGCGTACCTGGCCATCACGCACGGCACGGTCGACGCCGTCGTCTTCGCGCTCGGCGGGTACACGCTGCTCGCCGTCATGGTCCAGGTGCGGCTCCTCGCGCTGTATCGCAAGCTGCCCTTCACGCTCGGATTCTGGGCGTTCGCCTTCCCGTACGCCGCCGTCGCCACGTTCACGCTGCACTGGATCGACTACGCGCGCGGGCCCGGGTACCAGATCTGGGCCTGGATCGTCATCCTGGCGATCAGCGCGTTCATCGCCGTCCTCGCCGTCAAGTCGGCCGTCGTCGTCGGCCACCGGCTCCCGCGGCGGCGCCTGCGCCTCACCCATTGACGCCGCGCCGGCCGGTTCGTAGCTGCTGGGCAGCGTGAAGTCCGTGGATAATGCTCGGATGGAGCTGCGTCCCGAACTCTGCCCGCCGGCGGTCGGACCTCAGCGCATCGCGGCGCTGTGTGCCGCCATCGACACCATCGAAGGGCTGCTGGAGCGCGGCGAGCCGGCCGCCGCCGCGATCGCCGCGTTCAACGCCGAAACCGGCCATGACTACACCACCGACGACTTCCTCGCCTACTGGACGTCTCGTGGCCTCGAGGACTTCGCCCTCGAGGCCGCCCGGCCCGCGTGGCCGAGGCCGCCAACGTCACCCGCGACGAGCTGATCGAGATCGTCCGCCGGATACAGGCGGCCGACGACGACATGGACTACTACGTCCTCCTGCTGAGCACCAACGTCTCGCACCCAGGGGCCATCGACCTGATCTTCCATCCGCCGGCGGACCTGGCCGACGCGTCACCCGAGGCCGTCATCGACGCGGCATTGAGCTACCGGCCCATCGCGCTGTGACGCTCGATCAGGCGAGGGCTTCCGCCGCTGCGGATGCCCCGGCACAACGCCAACGGCCAGGCCCTGGCCGAGGCACTGCACGACCACCCGGCCGTGGCCCGGGTGCACTACCCCGGCCTGGCGACCCACCCCCAGCACGCGCTGGCGGCCCGCCAGATGAGCGGTTTCGGCGGGGTGCTCGGGATCGAGCTCGCCGGCGGTTTCGAGGCGGCTGACGCCTTCCTCGGCTGGCTGCGCTACGCCCGCCGGTCGGCCAGCCTCGGCGGCGTGGAATCGCTTGCCGTGCATCCGGCCTCCATGTGGCGCGGGATGCTCAGCGAGGAACAGCTTGCCGCGTCGGGGGTTGCGCTGGGCCTGGTCCGGCTGGCCGCAGGCACGGAGGACACGGCCGACGCGCTCGCCGCGGCCGACGCGGTGGCCGCAAGCTCGACGACGGCGAAGGAGCTCACCCGATGAGGACCCTGCTGACCGGCGGCACCGTGGTCAGCAGAGACCCGGCTGCGGGCGATCTCGACCGCGGCGACGCACGTGGCGCCCCGGCCGGCATCGGATTGCCTGTCGGGCGGTTTGCCCGGCCTTCGACGGCAGCACGAAACCATCGAAGATGCGCCACCCCATGCCGTCACGCCTTTAGTCGTTGGCGACGCTCCATGCGACGGCGTTGAGGTTGTCGGTGAGGAAGATGTCGGTGCCGCCGATCCGCTTGTCCCAGGCTGGCATCAGCTCTGCTGCGCGGGCGACGACCGCGTCCATCCACACCTTCAGCTCGGCCTGCTTGTTGTTCCCCGGCACATCGGCTGCGGCTGCGGCCTCCTGCAGGTCGACTGTCTGCAGTGCCCCGGTTGCCGACCTTCGCAGGTCGTTGATGTACTCGCGGTTCGTCGCCACGTCCTCGGGCGTGCCGTACAGCGCCATGTGCCCGGTCACGACGGTCTCGAAGTCGTACTCGAGCATCTGGTCCATCGCCTTGAAGTACGCTGGCACGTGCGCGGAGAAGACCAAGCGGAAGAACGGCGGGTTCTTCGGGGTGAAGCTGTCGATCGCCGTCAGGAGCTTCCGCTCGGGGACGTGGATGAACAGGTTGCCCGGCATGTGCCAGTCGCCCGTGTAGTCCATGACGAACCGCGTCCCGTCGATGTCCAGTGTCTCGCGGCGACCGGTGAAGGTCACGTTCGGCAGTGGACGGCGCTCGTCGTGCGCCTCCTCGATGAATCGACCGGTCATCTCGTGGGCGATGATCTGCAGGCCGCTGCGGTCGAGCTGGTGTGCCGCACCGATGTGATCGGCGTGCGCGTGGCTGTAGATCAGGTGCGTGAGCGGCTTGTCGGTGACCGATTCGATCGCCGCCAGGAGCCTTTCGCCCCCCAGATGCGGCGGGGCGTCCACGAGGACGACACCGTTCGTGGTCTCCAGGAACATCGTGTTGACCATGCCCTCGGTGACACCGTAGGCACCGCCACCCAGTTCGGTCACGACGAACCCCGACTCCGGGACGTCCGGACCCAAGGCGAAATCGGGCATGGGTTTGAATGCGGCCATCAGTGATCTCCTCAACGCGCCGCGCCCTCCAAGGGCTCTGCGTCATCCGACGGCTGACGTGTTGCCAGGGCCCAGCCAACCGTCCCGGTGCGGGATTGCCCTCACCCGGCGAGGAGCGGTGCGGTACATATACACCCACCTCAACAACACCAACCCGGTCGCGGTGTCAGGGACCGGGTTGGTGCTGGCCGCCGTGGTGCCCGCGGACGGCGCATCCTTCGAGCTGCAGGCGACGCCCGCCTACAGCTCGCTCAGACGGCTGCTCGCCGGTCCGCCGCCGGCCCACTCAGCGCAGGATGCCCGTGTGGCCCAGGGAGTAGCGGCCCGGCTGCGGCCAGATGCACAGGCCGTGCGGCTGGGTGCCGACCTTGATCCTGGCCAGCAGGTGGCCGTCCGTGGTGGACATCGCGTACACCTCGCCGTTGTAGCGGCCGGACAGCCACAGCACCGTGCCGTCGGCCGACACGCCGCCCATGTCGGGGCTGCCGCCGCCGGGGATCTGCCACTTCGCCGCGAGCGTGCCGGTGGCGAAGTCCAGCAGCGACACCGAGCCCTCGCCGCGGTTGGCGATGTAGAGGTACTTCGAGTCGCGGCTGACGTACAGCCCGTGCGCGCCGGAGCCGGTGGCCAGGAACGAACGCACCTTGAACTGGTCGCCGTCGAGGATCCACACGCCGGACGTGTGCATGTCGGCGACGTACCAGGTGCGGCCGTCCGGCGAGATCTTGATGTCCTGCGGCATGGCGTGCTCACCCGGCAGGTGCAGCTGGCCGATGATCTCCTGCCGCGCGACGTCGACCTTGACGAGGTCGCCGGAGAACTCGCACGTGGCGATGAAGTAGCGGCCGTCCGGCGAGAAGTCGGCGTGGTTGACCCCGGAGCAGTTCACGGTGAGCTCGCGAACGATCGCCATCGTGTGCGGGTCGCGGAACACGATCTTGTGCCGCGCCTCGGACATCACCATCGCGTACTTGCCGTCGGGGGTGAAGTACAGGTTGTACGGGTCGTCGACCGGTATCGGCTTGCCGAACGAGCCCGTCGCCGGGTCGATCGGGACGAGCGCGTTGCCGGTGTTGTCGTTGACCCACAGGGTGCGCAGGTCCCACGACGGGACCACGTGCTGCGGCCCGCCGCCGACCTTGACCGTCTGGATGATCGTGAACGTCGCCGGGTCGATGACCGACACGGTGTTGCTGCCGAGGTTCGGCACGTAGATGCGGGCCGGGTCGTTGCGGACCTTGTCGGCGAACGCGTTGGGCCGGTCCGCGGCGTACACGTCGTGCGGGTCGAGCAGCGGCGGCATGCCCGGCAGGCCCGGGCCGGGGCTCGTGCCGGCGCTCCCGCTCGGCAGCGGGCCGCTGCTCGTGCCCGGCATGCCAGTCATGTTGGCCGGGGCGTTGTCGTCGCCCGGGCCGGCCGGGTGCTCGCTGTCGGCCTTGGTCGAGGTGCAGGCCGCGACCAGCGCCCCGAGCAGGACGAGCACCGCGACGATCCGTGCGGTCAGGAGCCGGGCGGTCACGCCAGGAGCTCCGACGCCGTGACCGGGCGCAGGCCGCGGTCGCGCAAACCGGCAAGGAGCTTCGGCATCGCGGTGACCGTGCCGGCGTGTCCGAAATGCAGACTGACGATCGAGCCGTTTCGCACGCCCTGGAGCGTAGTGCGCACAATCGCGTCCGCGCCGGGATCCGTGTAGTCCAGAGAGTCGATGTCGTACGACAGGCAGGTGGCGTACCCGGCCCGTTCCGCCTGTGCCCGGATCCGCGGCGTGCTGCGCTGCGTCTGCGAGGGCCGGAACCAGCGCCCGATCGTGCCGCTCACCCCGCGCAGGGCCTCGGCGCAGCCGGCGATCTCGGCGTAGGCGCGATCGTCGCTCATGGCCTTGATGTCGTCGTGGTTGAGCGTGTGGTTGCCCAGCTCGTGCCCGTCGGAGAGGACCCGGCGGGCCAGCTCGGGCTGCTGGCGTACCCACATGCCGACGGCCAGGACGGTCACCTTGACCCGCTCGGCGGCGAGGGCGTCGAGCAGCCCCCCGACCACGCCCGGCTCGCCCTGCCCGTGGAACGTCAGCGCGACCGCCGGCACGTCCCGGGGCCCGCTGTCGACCTCAGGGGGCAGTGCCTTCGACGACGGGCTCCCAGCGGCGCTCGGGGCCGCGCCTGCCGCGCCGCTCGAGCCTTCCCGGCCGCTCGGCGCCGGGTCCGGCGCCGCCGCCGGGCCTGGGTCCGGGTCGCTGCAGCCGCCGAGGGCCGCGGCCCCTGCCGCCAGCAGGAGTGTCCGACGATCCATGCGGGTCGTCCTTTCGCCACGTGAGGGGTCGCCCGTGGGACAGGCGACGGGTGAGGAGATGCAGGCCTGTCACGACCGCCCGGCGCTGTGCGCCGCTGCCGCCGCCGCGCGCCGCCCGGTGAACCGGCCGGCGGCCGTGGTGATCGCCGAGTCGGCGTGCACGAGCGCGGGCGCCCGCGGCGCGACGAGGGGGGCCGGCACCGCGGGGACGGCAGGGGTCAACGGCACGGCCCATGGTGCCTCGCCGATCCTGAGAACCGGCCAAATGCCCTGTTCATCCGCGCGGCGGAGCGCGCCACCCCGGAGCCCGGCGTCGGTATCCCGATGGAGGAGGCAGACGCCGCGGCCGATCCTGACGGCTTCGGCGTCGGCGGGTTCGACAAGGACGAACATCGGGCTGACGACGTGCGGCGCGGATCTGCCGCCGATCGATTTTATCCAGTGGTGCGCGCTCGATGCCGATGAGCGGACGTGGCTGTGACCGTCCGGACCTGTCGATCCGGCTGCCCGCTTGCTTGAATTCCGCCACAAGGGCCGTCTTCTGCGAAGTTATGCGGTCGGCGCGTGACCGGCCTCGTCGAGCAGCGTCTGCAACTGGTCCCGGCAGCGCAGCAGCAGGCCGGTGATCTCGTCGAAGGTTGCCGCGTCCGCGCGGCCGTTGTCGAACCACATGGCCCGGACGGCCGCATGGCTCTGCGTCAGGTACATCCCGGCGGCTTCGACCAATCCGATGAAGGACGCGCGGTGCTCCGGCGGCGCGAACTGGACCGACCCGCGCGCCGCGCGCAACGGCTCTCCGGGGACGGTGAACACCGACGCCGGGTCGCCATCGGCCTGATCGGCGCCGATCCAGGCGAGGATGTACTCCAGCTCGATCGCGGCCAACGTCAGTCGACCGACCGCCACAACCGTTTCGTCCGTGAGCCGCTGCATCGGCTCACCGTATCGAACCGACCCGATCAGAGATGCCGGCACACGCCGCCAATTGCGTGCAGCGGACTCGCCGGCATCGCTCGATCACGTGCGCGCTCATGCCCGTCGGCCCCCTCACCGGCCACAGGCCCAGTGTGGGTGGCGGCGTTCAGGGCTCCTCGCTACCGGCGCCGGCAGTGCGTGGCAGCACCGGCTCGCAGTGACTCCAACGGTGAGCTGTGGCCGGCCGGCCGGTGTCGGATCTGTGCGATCGCAGCCTATGAATGGCTGGTCATCGAGAGCGCGGCGGCGACGCGTGGCGCCTCGTGCCGGCCCTGGTTTCGAGCTGCGGCCACGAGCGCGGGCACGACGGATCTGTCCATCACGTTTGTCCCCTGCACGCGCTTGGAGGCCGAATCCCGCAGCAGAAGCTCTACCCGGCGACCCCCGCCCAGTGCGGCCCGCTGCTTCCCGATCCGCGCCCAGGGTCCGATGGCAGCCGTGCTCGGCGCGAGTGCGACCACCGGACCGTTGCCGGGAGCGAGATCGAGATTGAGCGTCGACCGCATACCCCCGTCCATGTAACGTCGGCCATCAATGGCCACTGGAGCGGCGGCGAGCGGCATGGCACAGCTCGCGGCTACGGCATCGACGAGGGATACGCCGTCGCGCCTGGTGATGATGCGGACGGAGCCCGACTCGGCGTCGACAACCACGATGCGGAGGTCCGCGTCCTTCCAGGTGTGGTCTGGCAGCCGGGCCTCGGCTATACGGCGATGCCGCGACGGGTCGCCGATATCCGGGGCGACAGCGAGTCGACCAATGCGGCGAGCAGCTTGCTCGGGGCCGCGGGCGAACAGGTGCACCCGCGCCAGCCGGAGGAGGTCGAAGAAGCCCAGTCCGGCCGAGGTCTCATCAGCGACACCCAGGCGCTGGCGTTCATAGAGCTCCGCCAGTGGTGTACCGCTGGCGATCTGGGCACCCACGACGGCGCCCGCGCTGGTGCCGATCAGTACCGCGTCCGGGGATACGGTCACCCCCTCGTCCGCGAGCCCGGCAAGGATGCCCACCTCCCAGGCAATGCCAACCGCTCCGCCGCCACCGAGCACCCAAACAGGCCGGGCATCATCCGCCATCAGTACCTCACTCGAGTTCAATTACTGCGAACGGTGTTTGCGGTTTAGGTTATCAAGGGTGAGGTGGGCCGACAACGGGTGGCCCGAGGTGTCGTCCGCCGCGCCTGGGCAACGGTGGCGTCAGGGCGCGGGCGCCTCCAGCCACGGGCCCAGCTTGTCGGGGTTGCGCATCGCCCAGATGTGCGAGATCCGCTCGCCGGTGAAGCCGAACGAGAACACGGTGACCGTGACCCCGTCCACCTGGGCGACCAGGCCGGGCTGGCCGTTGACGACCTGCTCCAGCAGCACGATGCCGGCGGCGAGATCGGCGATGCGCACGACGCCCTCGGCGATCACGCCGCCGCCCTCGACCGGTCGCAGGATCGCCTCGACCCGGCCGCCGCTGTCGGCCACCAGGGACGCGGCCGGGTCGAGCAGGCCGAGCAGGGCGTCGATGTCCCGCGCTTCCCAGGCCCGCTTGAACTCGCGCACCAGGCCGGCCCGCCGGTCGGCCGGAGGCGGGGGAGCGACCTCGCGCTGCAGCCTCCGGCGGGCCGAGAAGGCCAGCTGCCGGCAGGCCGCCGGGGTCCGGCCGACGATCGTGGCCACCTCGGCGAAGGAGTACCGGAACACGTCGTGCAGCACGAACGCGACCCGCTCGGCCGGGGTCATCGCGTCGAGCACCACCAGGAAGGCCATGCTGACCGACTCGTCGAGGGTGACCCGGTCGGCGGGGTCCGGCTCCCCGCCGAACCACTCGGCGTCGCCGGGGACCGGCTCGGGGAGCCATTCGCCGACGTACCGCTCGCGCCGGACCCTCGCCGAGCGCAGCTGGTCGAGGCAGATCCGCCCGGCGACGGTGGTCAGCCAGGCGCCCGGCGCCGCCACGGCGGCCCGCTCCCGCTCGGCGAGCCCGTACCAGCGCGCGTACGTCTCCTGCACCACGTCCTCGGCGTCGGCGAGCGATCCCAGTAGCCGGTAGGCCACGTTGAGCAGCTGCCGCCGCTCGCTCATCGCCGCGGCCAGCTCCTCGTCGCCGTCCATGCCGCCCCTCTCGCCGTTCGCCCCTTCCCAGTCTCGACGGTGCAGCCCGCCGGAATGTCAGGGAACGCGGGAACGGACGCGCCTCTCAGGCGGCGCGGGCGAGGTCGGTGGTGCAGTGCGGGCACCGGGTCGCGGCGACCGGCAGGTCGGCGAGCCGGCAACTCGGGCATTCCTTGGTCGGGGGCGGGTCACCGAAGACGGTCTTGCCACGCCGCTGCATGTACGAGCGGTAGGGCACGACGATCAGGAAATAGATGACCCCCATGAAGATGACGAAGTAGATGAGGGCGCCGATGAATGCGCCGACGTCGATCTTCTGGCCGTTGATCGACCAGCCGAGCCCCTTGCCGGCCGTCCCGCCGCCGGCGATCGAGTTGATCAGGGGCGTGATGATGCTGTCGGTGAAGGCCTTGATCAAGGTACTGAAGGCCAGGGCGACGACCAGGCCCACGGCGACGACGATCAGGTCGCCCTGCATGAGAAAATTCTTGAAGCCCTTCAACATGGCGCATTCCCCTGCTGTGCTGCTCTCCCGCGGTCGCTGTCCCTCGTCGCATCATGAGAACACCCGGCGGCCCGCCCGGTGCGCGGGAGCGCGTGACCGTCACCCCGCGATGGGCCCCGGGATCACCCAGCTGCTCGGCTTCGAGGTGTTCAGGCCTCGCCCATCTCGGCGATCTCGGTGATCCAGGTGCGGGCGGCGGCGGGCAGGGGAGAGGCGCCCTTGGCGTAGGTCGCGATGCCGGTCATCAGCCCCGGCCACAGCGACCCGCGCCAGCGCCCGCCGAACGGCGAGAGCAGCACCAGGCGCCGCCCGTTCCACCAGCCGTGCGTCTCCGTCCCGGCCGCCCCGCGGACGGTGACGTGCGTGTCGGGGAAGTCGCGCAGCAGGTCCAGCACGAGCAGCGTGGTGCGGCGCGGGTCCTTGCCGGTGTCGACCAGCACCCCGCCCGCGTCCGTGCGCTGCACCGTGCCGATCGACTCCGGGATCGCGTCCACGGCGTCGTCGAACGCCGAGCGGACCAGCAGCTCCCCGGCGTCGGCGGCGACGTCCCCGGCCCCGAACTCCTCCCCGAGGACCTCCCCGGCCAGCCCGTCGGTGTAGCGGGCGACGAGCTCCTCGGGGGCGGCGCGGTCCAGCCGGACCGCCGCCCGCAGCTCGGCGAACCCGGACAGCGGCGCCAGCCGGTGCCCGTGGTGCACGGCGGTCAGCCCGACGGTGGCCAGCGCCGCCTGCTCCCCGGCGAAGGCCTCGTCGTCCGCGGCGATGAGCGAGTCGACGATGACCAGACTCAAGCAGATCTGCAACCACCCGGCCCTGGCCCTGCGCGACGGCAGCCGCCTGCCGGGCCGCAGCGGCAAGCTGGCCC
>NZ_JBFAZW010000117.1:0-32625 GCF_040682015.1 Dactylosporangium sp. NPDC051485 | reverse complement strand
GCCCGACGACGTCGAGCTGCTCTCCTGCGGGGCCAGGGCGGCCTGGCTGGCCGGCCTGCCCGGCGCCGGCGGCCTCGCCCTCGACGCCGCGGTCGTGCGCCACGCCGGCGCGCTGGTCCCCGCGCCGGAGGCCTGGGAGCGGCTGCAGCGGCCGCGGCAGCCGGCCGACCTGGGGGCGGGGCAGCAGCTGTGGGCGGGGGCTCGGGCGGCCAAGGAGCAGCTGTCGGCGCAGCCCGCCGCCGCCCTGCTGGTGCCGCTGGCCAACGCGCAGGTGCAGGTGACCCGGGACGAGTTCGACCGGATGGCCGGGCCCGCGCTCGAGGCGGGCGCCCAGATGGTCCAGGGCCTGCTCCAGGGCGCGGGGGTGGCCCCGGGCGGGCTGGCCGCGGTGTACCTGGTGGGCGGCGGGGCCCGGCTGCCCCTTGCCGCGGCGGTGCTGCACCGGGCGCTGGGCGTCCAGCCGATCGTGTCCGACCAGCCCGAGCTGGTGGTGGCCCAGGGCGGCGGGTACGCGGCGCCCTCGCCCGGCGCCCACACGCAACCGGCGCCACCGGTGTCCGCCCAGCCCGATCCCGCACCGCCGACCGTGGCCACGCAGGCACCCGTCCCGACGCCGCCCTTCGTGCCCCCAACCACGGACATCCAGGCACCCGCGCCCGCGCCGCCCTTCGCGCCCCCGACCACGGACATGCAGGCACCTGTCTCGACGCCGCCCTTCGCGCCTCCGGCCACGGACATGCAGGCACCCGCGCCCGTGCCGCCCTTCGCGGCCCCGGCCACGGACATGCAGGTGCCCGTCTCGACGCCGCCGTTCGCGCCGCCTCCCGCGGGTGCGCCCGCGTCCAGGCCGAAGCGGCGGATGGGCGTCATCGTCGCGGCCGCGGTGGTGGTGCTGGTGCTGCTGGTGGGCGGCGGGATCTTCGCCGCCGTGCGGCTGCTCGGCGACAACGGCGGCGACGGGTCGAACGGCACGCCGTGGTCGTACACCGGCAACGGCGAGCTGTTCCAGGACACCTTCGACAGCCGCCTCGACGCCAAGGCCTGGAACCGGGTCGCCGGCAACTGGAGCACGGACGGCGAGTCCCTGTTCGGCAGCCCGGACGTCACCGGCTGGTCGACCATCAAGCTGGTGCGGGACGTGCCGTCCGACGTGGCCGTGCACTTCAGGATGAAGCTCGACAAGGAGGGCACCGCCGAGGTCATGCTGCGCATCGGCGACGGCCGGTACGTCCGCGCGGCGCTCTCCGCGGCCGGCAAGCAGGTCGAGGTGGGCCCCGGCGCGCTCAACGGGCGGGGCACCGCCGACGGGGGCACCGCCGCGAAGAGCGCGCCGCGCCAGTTCGCGACCGACCGCTGGTACGACGTCTGGGTGGTGGCCAAGGGCGGCCACTACCAGATCGCGGTGGACGGCCGGCTGTTCGTGGACTACTCCGACGACAAGGGCTCCCTGCCTTCCTCCGGCACGCTCGGCTTCGCCGGCAAGGACACCGACGTGTACCTCGACGACCTCACCGTCATGAAGGCGTAGAGCAGCAGCCCGGCCGCGATCAGCGCGCCCCCGGCGAGGAAAGGGGCGCGCAGCCCGTGGGCGTGGGCGAGCGCCCCGGCCCCGAGCGCGCCCAGCGGCGCGGCGCCCAGGCCGACCAGCCGGAACGCGCTGGTGACCCGCCCGAGGTACGCGTCGGGCACCAGGCCCTGGCGCATCGCCGCCGCGACCGCGTCGCCGGACGTGGAGGCGAGGCCGAGCGCCGCGGCCAGCAGGCCCCCGGACACCGGCCCGCCCGCCAGCCCGAAGCCGGCCACGCCGAGGGCACCGGCCGCGTACGCGATCACCATCCCCCGGCGTGCCCCCAGCCGCCGCGCGAGCGCGCCCGCCCCGAGCCCGCCGGCCACTCCGCCGACCGCGAAGGCGCCCACCAGCAGCCCGAAGCCCGTCGCGCCAAGGCCCAGCGCCTGACCCGCGAAGAGCACCAGCACCGCGAGGACGCCGGTGTACGCCAGGGTCGTCGCCGCCTGCAACAGGCAGAGGGCCAGCAGCGCCCGGCTGGACCCGAGGTACCGCAGCCCGTCCAGGACGCCCGCCCGCGCCTCGGGCACCACAGCGGAGGCGGCCGGGACTTGGACGCCCGCCCGCGCCTCGGGCACCACAGCGGAGGCGGCCGGGACTTGGACGCCCGACCGCGCCTCGGGCACCACAGCGGAGGCGGCCGGGAGCTGGACGCCCGACCGCGCCTCGGGCACCACAGCGGAGGCGGCCGGGAGCTGGACGCCCGACCGCGCCTCGGGCACCGCGGCGGGGGCGGCTGGGAGGCGGAGCAGGGTGACGCACAGCGCGGAGACGACGAAGGTGGCGGCGTCGAGCGCGAACGGGGCGAAGGCGGCGAGCCCGAAGAGGGCGGCGCCGGCCGACGGGCCGATCAGGGCGTCGGTGAGCTGCACCCCGGCCATCAGGTGGCCGTTGGCGGTGGCCCGGCGCGACGGCGGCACCACCGCGGGGAGCAGGGCGGCCGTGGCGGCGCTCGTCACCGCCTCGCCGCAGGTCAGCGCGAAGCCAAGGGCGGCGATGAGCACGATCGGGGTCTCCCCCACGGCCACCGCGACCGCGAACGCGGCCACGGCGGCGGCCCGGCCGAGGTCGCTGCGGCGCACGAGCGCACGCCGGTCGTGGCGGTCGGCGAGGGCCCCGGCGGCGAGGCCGAACAGCAGCCACGGGACCTGCTCGGCCGCCGTGACGAGCGAGATGGTCCACGGGTCGCGGCTCTGGCCGGCGGCCAGCAGCGGCAGGGCGATCCAGCGCATGCCGTTGCCCAGCGCCGAGGTGACCGCGGCGAGCCACAGCAGGGTGAAGTTCCGGGCAAACATGAACCAAAGTCTGGTTCAGTTTCGGCCTCGCCGTCAAGCGTGCGACAATCGAGCGGCCATGAGCACCCGGACCGAGCCCCAGCAGCGCCGCAGCCGCGACAAGCGGGACCGGGTGCTGGCCGCGGCGGCCGCCCTGCTGCAGGAGGTGCCGTTCGACGAGATCGGCACCCGGCTCATCGCCGAGCGGGCCGAGGTGTCGGTCGGGTCGCTGTACCGGTTCTTCCCGGACCGCGAAGCGATCTTCCTCGCGCTGTCGGACAGCTGGCTGGACAAGGTCCTCGCGCTCATGGACGACCTGGTCGCGGCGCCGCCCCCGACGCTCGGGGCGTTCGTGGACTCGATCGTGGACGCCTTTGCCGCCTTCTTCCGCGACGAGCCGGGCTACCGGCAGGTGTCGCTGGGCAGCCAGACCCTGCTCGTGGCGCCGGGCGCGGGCGCGCGCAACGACGCCGACCTGGCCGAGCGGCTGCGGCGCACGGTGACCGGCCACTACGGCCGGCCCGACGACGCCGAGCTGACCCCGCGCCTGCTGCTGGCCATCCACGTCACCGAGTGCCTGCTCAACCGCGCCTTCCGCACCGACCCGGCCGGCGACCCGTTCGTGCTGGCCGAGCTCAAGCGCCTGCTGCGCGCCTACCTCGGCGCCTGATCCCGGCGCAGGGCGCCGCCCGCGCCGGCGCGGCTCGACCCGGTTCAGCCGCGCGTTGACCCGCCCGGTCGCCGCGGTATGACAGGGCCAACCGGCTCACGCCCGCCGCGGGCCTACCCCGACGCCTGATCCCGGCACCGGGCGCGGCATGACATGGCCGACCGGCTCACGCCCGCTGCGGGCCTACCTCGACGCCTGATCCCGGCACCGGGCGCGGCATGACAAGGCCGACCGGCTCACCGCCCGCTGCCGGCCTACCCCGGCGCCTGATCCCGGCACAAGGCGTCGCCCAGGCCGGTGCGGTAGTACAGGACCGACCGGCCCGCGCGGCGGCGGTCGGCCAGGCCGGCGTCGCGCAGGACCCGCAGGTGGCCGCCGGCCGAGCCGAGCGTCTGGCCGGTCAGGGCGACCAGCTGGGTGGTGCTCTTCGGCGCTGCGAGCAGCATCAGGATCCGGGCCCGGGCCGGGCCGATGAGGCGGGCGAGGGCTCCGGGCGGTACGACATCCGGGTCCTGAGCGAGCCAGCCGGCGCACGGATAGATGATCGCGTGCAGGTCCACGCCCTCCTCCCAGCTCACCCAGCCGCGCTGCGAGGTGGTCGGGGCGAACAGCAGGCGGGTGCCGGTCAGGTCGCGGGGCGGGTAGTCGTACGCGTTGATCTGCAGCCGGCCGTCGCCGAGCCACCGCATGCCGGGACGCATGCCATCGAGGACCGCCGCCCAGCCGCCGCTGCCGAGCCGCTCCGTGCGGGCCACGATGTCGGCCTCGAACACCCGGCGGCGGCGCGGCCAGCCCGGGCGGACCGCGTGCCGCCACACCCAGTCCAGCAGCTCGACCGCCCGCGCGACGAGCCCGTCCTCATGCAGTACCGGCGCGAGCGGCCGGTCCATGGTCTCGAGGATGTCCCGCCGGGCCTGCTCGTCGGTGGTGGCGGCGACCCGCTCCAGCTCCGCGGCGAACCGCGGCGTGCCGCCGTGCGGCGGCTTGACCAGGAAGTCGGCCAGCCAGCCGGGCCGGATCGCGTCGCGCAGGAACGGCAGCGCGAACGGGTCGGCCGCCCAGCGGGCCCGGAACTGCGGCCCGTACTCGGCCAGCCACTCCCGCTGGCTCGCCGACACCCGGTGCAGCCCGTTGAGCGCGGCCAGGCACCCGATCGTCTCCACCATCGGCGACACCACGAACCGGCTGCCGGCCAGCACGTCGGCGTCGATGCGCCACACGCCCACGTTTCGCCTCCAACCGAAACTCTACCGCCCGGGCCCGCGCGTGCCGCAGGCTGCGGACCATGCGCACGTACCGCGAGCTGTTCGCCATCCCGGAGTTCCCGGCGCTCTTCGCCACCGTCTCCGCGCAGGTCGCCGCGGGCACGGTGTCCGGCATCGCGCTCGCGACCCTGGTCTACGGCGCCACCGGCTCGCCGCTGCTGAGCGCGCTGAGCATGTTCGGCTCGTCGTTCGCCCAGGTGGTCGGCGCGCTGACGCTGCTGTCCGCGGCCGACCGCCTCCCGGCCCGCACGGCGCTGGCGGGCCTGGCCGCGTTCACCGGGCTGGGCACCGCCCTCATGGCCGTCCCCGGCCTGCCCGTGGCCGCCGTCCTGGCCGTCGTGCTGGCCCAGGGCCTGGCCGCCTCGGTCGGCGGCGGCGTGCGCTACGGGCTGCTCGCGGAGATCCTGCCGGCCGACGGGTACCTGCTGGGCCGCTCCCTGCTGAACATGTCCGTCGGCGCCATGCAGATCGCCGGCTTCGCCGCGGGCGGGGCGCTGCTGGCCGCGACCTCCCCGTCGGTGGTCCTGCTCATCGGCGCCGCCCTCTGCCTCGTCGGCGCCCTCACGGCGCGGTTCGGCCTGTCCCGCCGCCCGCCCCGGGCCACCGGTCGCGCCTCCGTCCGCGCCACCTGGGCCGGCAACCGCCGCCTGCTGTCCGACCCGGCCCGCCGCGCCGTCTACATCGGACTGTGGGTCCCCAACGGGCTCATCGTCGGCTGCGAGGCGCTGTTCGTGCCGTTCTCCCCGACGGCCGCCGGCGCCCTCTTCGTCGCCGCCGCGCTCGGCATGCTCGCCGGGGACGCCTTCGCCGGCCGCGCGCTGCCCCGCCGCTGGCGCCGGCCCCTCACCACGCCGGTGCAGCTGCTGCTGGCGGCGCCCTACCTGCTGTTCGCCGCGACTCCGGCACTGCCCGTGGCGCTGCTGCTGGTGGCGGTGGCCTCCGTGGGGTACTGCGGGAGCCTCCTGCTGCAGGACCGCCTCGTCGAGCTGACCCCGGACGACCTGCGGGGCCAGTCGCTGGGCCTGCACAGCGCCGGCATGTTCACGATGCAGGCAACCGGCGCGACCGTGGCCGGCGTCGTGGCGCAGTACCTCTCCCCCGCCCACGCCATGGTCGCCATGGCCTGCGCGTCCATCGCGGTCTCCGCCGCCCTGGCCCGCCCGCTGCGCCGCACCCCCGCGCCCGCGCCGGCACTCGCAAGCTCGGGCTGAACCGTCCCGCCGGGCGTCCTCAGGCCGCGCGGCGCAGCTGCGCCACCACACGGGCCGTCACCGGGGTCGCGATGCCCAGTGCCGCGCCCGCGTGCAGGACCGAGCCGCCGATCGCGTCCAGCTCCAACGGGCGGCCCGCCTCCGCGTCGCGCAGCATCGAGGACTTCATCTGCGGCGGGAGCTGGGCCACGATGGCCAGGATCGCCGCCGGGTCGATGCTCGCGCCGCTCGCGTTGGCCACCGCCGCCACTTCCACCACCATCTGCTCGAGGTCGTCGCGGAGGGCCTCTCGCGCCGGGCCGACGCTCGCGCCCGCGGCGGTCGTGATGAGGGCCATGGGCGCCAGCAGCGCCAGCTTGTCCCACAGCACGCCGGCCTCGGTGTCGCGGACCTTCACCTCGAAGCCCGCACCGCCCAGGACCTCGGCGACGAGATCGGCACCCGGACCGGCGGCCTGGACGGTGCAGAACGGGCTCGTGTGCTCGATGCGGCCCGGGGCGACACGCGTCGACTCCACGCTGATGGATCCGGCGACCACGCGCGCCCTGGGGTATCGTTCCCGCAGGGCCACCATGTGGTCGACGCCGTTGAGCAGGGGCAGCATCACGTCCACCAGCTCCGGCGGGACGCGGTCCAGCGCGGGCCCGAGCGACGTGGCCTTGGGCGCCACGACGGCCAGGTCGACCGGGTCCGACAGCATCCCGACGGCCCGGGCCGGCACCTCGAAATCCCCGAACTGCACGCTGCGCACCCGCAGGCCGCCCTCCCGCAGCGCGGCCGCGGTTTCGGGGCGGGCCACGTAGACGACGTCGTGGCCGGCGCGGGTCAGCACCCCGCCGAGAAGGCCACCGACGCCGCCCGGCCCGACGATCGCAACGCTCGACATCCGACCAACCTAACCGCATGGAGGCGGCGATGATGCGTAGGTACATCCTGACGGGAGCGCCCGGCGCGGGCAAAACCACGATCGCGGAGGCGCTGCGCCGGCGGGGGCACGTGGTGGTGGCCGAGGCGGCGACCGACGTGATCGGGCAGACGCCGCAGCTGGAGGCCGACTCGGCCGCGTTCCTGGACCGGATCGTCGCCGTCCAGCGCGAGCGGCAGCTGGCCGCGACCGGCGCGCTGCAGGTCTTCGACCGCTCCCCCGTCTGCACGCTCGCGCTGGCCGCCTACTTCGGGGTGGCGCCGACCCGGGCCCTGGTCGCCGAGGCGGAGCGGATCGCCCGGGAATCCACCTACGAGCGGCGGGTGCTGTTCGTGCGGCTGATGGGGTTCATCACCCCGACCGCGGCCCGCCGGATCAGCCTCGCCGAGTCCGAGCGCTTCGAGCGCATCCACGCCGAGGTGTACCGCGACCTGGGCTACGAGCTGCTCGACGTACCCCCGGCGCCCCTGGAACACCGGGTGGCCCAGGTGGCCGAGGTCATCGCCGCGGCGTGACCCGGATATGTTCCGTGGATGGTCCATGAGGTCTTCCCGCCGGTCGTGCTCACCACCGCGCGCCTCGTGCTGCGCCCGTTCACCGCCGCCGACGCGCCCGACGTGCACGAGGCGTGGCAGGACGAGGCCTACGTGCGCAGCGCCCCGGTCGGCTACGCCCTGGCCGGCGCGGACCTGCCGACCGCGGTGAACTGGTGCGCGACCGGCATGGAGCAGCGGCGGGTGGACGGCGCGGGGATCGGCTTCGCGCTGCAGCCGTCGGACGGCGGGCGGCTGGCCGGGCACGTGCAGCTGTTCGGCGTCGACTGGACGACCCGCACGGCCGAGATGCACTACTGGACGTCGCCGTGGGCGCGCGGGCACGGGTTCGCCGCGGAGGCGGCCTCGGCGGTGGCCCGGTGGGCGCTGGCCGAGGTCCGCCTCGAGCGGGTCTTCCTGCAGGTGGACACGGCCAACGAGGCCTCGCTGCGGGTCGCGGAGGCGGCCGGCTTCCGCTTCGAGGGCGTGCTGCGCAACCTGGTGCCGAACCGGGCCGGGACCCGGTCCGACATGGCCGTCTACAGCCTCATCCCCGCCGACCTGCGACCGGCCGGTTAGGCCTTGCGGGCCACGCCGCCGTAGACGGCGACCTGGGTGTCGGTCACCTCGGCGTCGACGTCGGCGTCCGGGCGCCACTTGGTGACGATCGGCAGGCCCGGCTCCAGCAGCTCGAGGCCGGTGAAGAAGCGGGCGACGTCGTCGTGCGAGCGGACCTGCATGGTCACGCCCTGCTTCGCGTAGATCTCGGCCACCCGGGCCCAGGCGGTGGCGTCGAAGTCGCCGGTCAGGTGGGACAGGGCCAGGAAGCTGCCGGACGGCAGCGCGTCGACGAGGCGCGAGACGATCTCGTACGGCCGGTCGGCGTCCCCGACGAAGTGCATGATCGCGATGAGCATCAGGGCCACGGGCCGGTCGAAGTCGATGACCTCGCGCAGCTGCGGCGAGCCCAGGATGCGCTCGACGTCGCGCAGGTCGGCGTCGATGTACTCGGTGCGCCCCTCCGGCTTGCTGGTCAGCAGCGCGCGGGCGTGGGCCAGCACGATGGGGTCGTTGTCGACGTACACGATGCGCGACTGCGGGGCGACGGCCTGCGCCACCTCGTGCACGTTCGGGGAGGTCGGGATGCCGGTGCCGATGTCGAGGAACTGCCGCACGCCGTGCTCGGCGGCGAGGTGCTCGACCACGCGGCGCAGGAACTTGCGGTTCTCCCGCGGGGGGATGCGGCTGCTGGGGTTGGCCTTCAGCCCGGCCTCGCCGGCGGCCCGGTCGGCGGGGAAGTTGTCCTTGCCGCCGAGCAGGAAGTCGTAGACCCGCGCCGGGTGCGGGCGGTCGGTCTGGAGGTCGATGGGCGCGCCCTGCGCGGGCTTCGCCTTCATCCATTCGGCGCCTGACATGTCCGTTCTCCGCACGTTCGTTCCGCCTGAGGTTTCCCCGTCCGGTTCGGATCATAGGCCCTGCCGCTTACGCCCGGGCAGCGGCTGGCCGGGCATGATCCGCTTCCCGGCGCCGGCGTTGCGGCTCCTCGCCGCACTGGCGGTCGCGCCATGACCTGCTTCCCGGCGTCGGCGTTGCGGCCATGCGGGGACCGTAGCGGCGCGCCGGTGCGCGCGGCGGCATCAGTCCGGGAGCGTCAGGCGTCCCAGAACTCGCCGTCGGGGCGGGCCGCCGGGTCGGGGTGCTTGGCCAACTCCTGGGCGCGCAGCTCGACCCGCCGGATCTTGCCGGAGATGGTCTTGGGCAGCTCGGCGAACTCGAGGCGGCGCACGCGCTGGAACGGCGACAGGTGGGCCCGGCAGTGGGCGAAGATCGCCCGGGCGGTCGCCTCGCAGGGCGGCCAGCCCTCGGCCAGCACCACGTAGGCCTTCGGCACGGCCAGGCGCAGCGGGTCGGGCGAGGGCACGACCGCCGCCTCGACGACCGCCTCGTGCTCGATGAGGACGCTCTCCAGCTCGAACGGGGAGATGCGGTAGTCGGAGGCCTTGAACACGTCGTCGGCCCGCCCGACGTAGGTGATGTAGCCGTCGGCGTCGCGGGCGCCGATGTCGCCGGTGTGGTAGTAGCCGCCGGCCATCGCCTCGGCGGTGCGCCCGGGGTCGCCGTGATAGCCGGTCATCAGGCCGAGCGGGCGGTGGGCCAGGTCGAGGCAGATCTCACCCTCGTCGGCCGGCTCGCCGGTGCCGGGATCCACGAGGGCCACGGCGAAGCCGGGCACCGGGCGGCCCATCGAGCCCGGCTTGACCGGCTGGCCGGGCGAGTTGGCGATCTGGACCGTGGTCTCGGTCTGGCCGAAGCCGTCCCGGATGGTCACCCCCCACGCCTTGCCGACCTGCTCGATGACCTCCGGGTTGAGCGGCTCGCCGGCGCCGGCGGCCAGCCGCGGCGGGGCCGCCAGCTGGGTCAGGTCGGACTGGATGAGCATCCGCCACACCGTCGGCGGGGCGCAGAAGCTCGTCACGCCGCAGCGCTGCATCTCGCGCATGAGGGCGGACGCGTCGAAGCGGGTGTAGTTGTAGATGAAGACGCAGGCCTCGGCGTTCCACGGGGCGAAGACGTTGCTCCAGGCGTGCTTGGCCCAGCCGGGCGAGGAGATGTTGAGGTGCACGTCGCCGGGCCGCAGGCCGATCCAGTACATCGTGGAGAGGTGCCCGGCCGGGTAGGACGCGTGGGTGTGCTCCACCAGCTTCGGGTGGGCCGTGGTGCCGGAGGTGAAGTACAGCAACAGGGTGTCGCTCGCCCGCGTCGGCCCGTCGGGCGTGAAGACCGGTGCACCGCCCAAGGTGTACCGCGCCCAGCCCTCGACGTCGCCGCCCACCGCGATGCGGGTCACCGCCGGGTCGATCCCGTCGAACTTGGCGGCCGCCGGCACGCCGGCGATGACGTGCCGGGCGCCGCCGCGCAGCACCCGGTCGCGGGCGTCGGCCGGGCCGAGCAGCGGGGTGGCCGGGATGATGACCGCGCCGAGCTTCATCGCGGCGAGGATGCTCTCCCACAGCTCGACCTGGTTGCCGAGCATGAGCACGATCCGGTCGCCCCGGGCCACGCCCCGCTCCCGCAGCCAGTTGGCCAGCCGGTTGGAGCGCTCGGACAGCTGGGCGTAGGAGTACCGCTCCTCGCGGCCGTCCTCCTCGACGATCCACAGGGCCGGCTTGTCGTTGCCGGCGGCGATCGTGTCGAACCAGTCGATGGCCCAGTTGAACGCGCCGAGCTGCGGCCAGCGGAACCGCGCCACCGCGGCGGCGTAGTCCTCCCTGGTCTCCAGCAGCAGGTCCCGGGCCTCTTTGAACGAGGCGTACGACATGCGCCTCAGCGTACGTCCGCCGCCCGCCGCTGCCGAGAACGCGCGCGTCCACCGGTCGCAGGGGCACCGCGGCCCGGGCGCGGCCATGGCCAGCAGCGCGGCCGCGACGCCGAACGCCCGCGGTGCCCGCCGGGTTCAACGACCCGGCGGCCGCGCGGTCACTTGGTCTCGGTCTTGCGGGCCCCGCCGCTGCGGGCCGGGGGGCGCTTGCTCTGCTCCCCGTGCTCCCCTTCCTCGCTGCTCATGTGCTGCACGATCCGCGGGGCGAGGGCCTTGGCCAGGGCGGGCGCGAGGGCGTCGGCGAGGGCGCCGGCCAGCGCCTCGGCGATGAGCATCCGCTCCAGCAGCGAGGTGCCCGGCGCCATCCGCGGCACCATGGTCATCACGGCTTCGAGGCCGGTGCCGGTCTCCTTGGATTCGTTGAGGATGTCGAGGATCAGGTCGTCGATGAGGGCGTCCACTGGTTGGGCGCCCTCCTGTTCGTGTGGCATGTCGGCCGGCATTGTGCGCTCCTTCCGCCGGTGGCCGGCCCGCCCCGGTCGGGGCGGGCCTGGGTGTGTTGGTTAACGGCGGGCCAGCATCGCGGCGAGCAGGAGCGGGTGCTCGATGCCGCCTTCCCCGCCGCTCTCCTCGCGGCGGCGCATGAGCATGGCCAGCAGGAGCGGGTGCTCGATGCCGCCTTCGCCGCCGCTCTCTTCGCGGCGGCGCATGAGCATGGCCAGCAGGAGCGGGTTCTCGATGCCGGAGCCGCGGCGGCCACCGCGGCGACGGGCCAGGGCGGCAAGCAGCAGCGGGTGCTCGAAGATGGCTTCCCCCTCCTCGCGGCGGCGCTTGGTGAGGGCGGCGAGCAGCAGCGGGTGCTCGAAGATGCCCTCCCCCTCTTCCCGCCGCGACATGAGCGCGGCCAGGAGGAGCGGGTGTTCGATGCCGACCTCGCGCTCGGCGATGGCACTGGTCACGGGTGTCTCCCTCGGGTCTGGGCGCGATTACGCAACCCACGGTCCCGGCACCCGGCGTGACCCGCCCTCACCTGCGCGGCATGGGCTCACACGCCCCAGCGCACCACCACCCGGTCCGGACGGGCCGGGTCGACGACGACCGCCACCCGCTGCCCGGGCCCGGCCTGCGGGCCGGCGCCCATCGGCAGCAGGACCTCGCGGCTCACCGGGTACGGCGGCCGCCCGTCCACCTCGACCAGCAGGTCGAGCCGGACCATCGGCTGCAGGTTGATCCGGGCGCCGGTGTCGGCGACGCCGATGACGGTGGCCGCGCCGGGCGTGCCGGTGCGCAGCAGCTCCAGGTCCTCGGTCTGCGCCTGCATGCTCTGCTGCATCTGCTGCATGCGCTGCATGCCGGCCCGCATCTGGGCGCCCGGGTCGTGGTTCGCGCCGATCTCGTTCGCCTGCCGTTGCAGCCGGCGCAGGTCGCCGAAGAGCCCCATCGCGCTCAGACCTGGCCGAACACGTTGCCGAAGTGCACGGCCAGCTGCATGTCGCCGCGCATGCGGGCCGGCCAGCCGGCCGAGGCCTCCTGCCAGGCGTCGGCGGAGACGCCGAAGGACTGGGCGCGGGCGGCGACCCCGTCGGCGGTGAGACCCTCCTGCGAGGCGGCCTTGGAGATCCGCGCGTACGTCACCAGGTCGACGCCCGCGATCGGGGCCAGCCGCGGGTCGTCGGCGGCGATGCCGGTCGCGACCGGAGCGCCGAACGCGTTGGCGGCGGAGTAGCCGTTCATGCCGTAGGCCGCCTGGGCCTGCGCGGCGTAGGCCTGCGCGGCGGCCGCCGTCTGCTGCGCCTGCGCGACCATGCCGGGCGCCTGGGCGGCGACGTTGCGAAGGTCCTTCATCTGCTTGAACAGGCCCATCTGGTACCACTGCTCCCTCAGTCGGCGTGATTGACGGAAAGCGACGTTAGGCATCGCGTTTCCCGCCCGGCGTCAGGAACGCGATCGATGTTGTGTCACCTACACGCGACGTGCGCCGCGTCACGGATGAAAGATTCATCGCCATCCGCTAGGCACCCCCTTGATCGGGTCGATAGGCTTCCGTCGCTTCCTGAGCGTTTTGTCCCCTCGCATCACGTGGAGTACCGGATGGGTTCCGCACCCCTGCGCGTCGCCGTCGTCGGGTCCGGCATCGGCGGCCTGACCGCCGCGATCGCCCTGCAGGCCAAGGGTTTCGAGGTCGAGGTCTATGACCAGGCCGGCGAGCTGAGCGAGATCGGCGCCGGGGTGTCCCTCGGCGGCAACGGCATGCGCGTGTTCGACGCCCTCGGCCTCGGCCAGGCCGTCCGCGACGTCGCGTCCAATCTTCAGCGCATCGAGTTCCACCACTGGAAGACGGGCGACATCTTCTACGAGCACCCGATGGGCGACTGGTACGACGAGAAGATGGGCGGCCCGTTCCTCGGTGCCCACCGCGCCGACCTGCACCAGGTCCTGCTGGCCGGCTTCGACGGCGAGCCGCACCTGGGCAAGCGCTGCACGGCCGTCCACGAGGCCCCCGACGGCGTCGAGATCGAGTTCGCCGACGCCACCACGGCCCGGGCCGACATCGTGGTGGGCGCCGACGGGCTGCGCTCCGCGGTGCGCCGCCACGTGACCGGCCCCAACGAGGCGGTCTTCTCGGCGATGAGCTGCTTCCGCGGCCTCGTGCCGATCGACAAGGTGCCCGGCGGCGACACGTTCGGCCTCACGTTCTTCCTCGGCCCGAACCGGCACCTGGTGGTGTACCCGGTCCGCGGCGGCGAGCTCATCAACTTCGTCGCGTACGTGCCCGACCCCGAGTGGACCCTGGAGTCGTGGTCGTCCAAGTGCGAGCCGGCCGACGCGGTCGCCGCGTTCGAGGGCTGGAACGACACGGTGACCACGATGCTCGGCAACGTCGAGGAGACCGGCCGCTGGGCCCTCTACGACCGCGAGCCGCTGCGCAAGTGGAGCACCGAGCGGGTCACCCTGCTCGGCGACGCCGCCCACCCGATGCTGCCGCACGCCGGCCAGGGCTCCAACCAGGCCGTCGAGGACGCCGCCGCGCTGGCGGAGTACCTCACCACCGACGGGCTGAGCGTGGCCGAGGCGCTGCGGCGCTACGAGCACCTGCGCAAGGCCCGCACCCGGAAGATCCAGATGGGCTCACGCGGCAACGCGGCCTGCTTCCAGCTGCCCGACGGTCCCGCGGCCGACGAACGCAACGCGCGGCTGGTCGCCCTGCCCGACAACGTGGCCTGGATCCACGGCTACGACGTCTACGCCGACATCCGGGACTCGCTGTCGTAGCACTGACCTCCGCGATCGAGACGCTCACCCGCCGCGCGCCGATGCCGGCCGTGGCGGTGAGCGTCTTCGACCGCGCCCGGGTCCGGGCCGCCGTGGTCCACGGGACCGCGGACCTGACGACCGGCCGCCCGGCGACCGCCGGCTGCTGGTGGGACCTCGCCAGCCTCACCAAGGTTCTGGTGACCCTGCCGGAAGTGCGGGATCTGGCGGTACCGCTGGATCGTCCGCTTCGGCAACTGTGGCCCCGGGCGGCCGCAACCCCCGTGGGTGGGGTGACGGCGGAGGACCTGCTCGCGCACCGGTCCGGGCTGCCGGCGTCGCGGCACTTCTTCCGCACCCTGCGCGGGCGCGACGCGATCGTGGACGCCTCCCTGGCGACCCCGCTGACGGCGTCCGGGCCGGTGTACAGCGACCTGGGGTACATCATCCTGGGCGCCCTCGTCGAGGACCTCACCGGCTCCTCCCTGGCCACGCTGGCCGCCCGCCGCACCGGGCTGCGGATGGGCGGCACGGTCTCCCCCGCCGTCGCCACCGAACGGTGCCCGTGGCGCGGGCGGCTCATCGCCGGCGAGGTCCACGACGAGAACGCCGCCGCGATGGGCGGGGTGTCCGGCCACGCGGGCGCGTTCGGCACCCTGGAACTGGTCACCGAGGCCGCCCGCGCGTGGCTGGGCGATGCTCCCCCGCCGTGCCTGGCGGCCAACGACGAGGGCGAGCGCTTCGCGGCCGGCTGGTGGCTGCACCCGACCCGCGGCCTGGGCGGCCCGGCCGCCGGCGCCGACGGCTACGGCGCCTCGGGCTTCGTCGGCAACCGCGTGTGGTTCGAGCCGTCGCGCGGCTACGGCGTGGTGGTCCTGAGCAACCGCGTCCACCCCGTACGGGTCGACCGCGCCCCGTACAACGCCTGGTGCGACGAGTTGCTCCAGCTCATCGCGTCCGCGTGAGGTGTCCGCGCACCTACGGGTACGGTCCGGGATCTGCCCGGATGCCCGGATTCGGGCGAGCCGCGAAGCTTCTGGCATGACCACACCACTCGTGCGGGCCGGGGCCGTGGCCGCTCCGGCGCTGATGTTCGGCTACGGCACGCTGCGCCTCCTGGACGGCATGGACGGCCACTACCACAAGGGCAGCCTGCTGTGGAACGCGGGCCACGTCATGTTCTTCGCCGCGATCGTGCTCCTGGCCGCCATGGCGGTCGCGGCCCGCGCCCTGCTGCCGCTGCGCGACGTCACCAACCGCCTGGTCACCGACCTCGCCGTCGTGGCCACGGTGGCCGGCTCGGTCGCGTTCCTGTGGGTCATCACCGGCGACCTGAACCCGGGCTTCCCCGCCCTGCCCGACGCCCTGCAGACCGCCGGCCCCGCCGCCTTCCAGCTGGGTCTGCTGGCGCTGCTGGTCCAGCTCGTCCGGGGGCGCCGCCTGCCGGCCTGGAGCCCCGTCGCGGTCCTCTTCGCCTTCCTGCTGATCATCGTCAGCCTGGACCTGATCCCGCTGGGCGGCATCCTGCTCTTCGTCGGGCTGCTGCCGCTGGCCGGCGTGGCCCGCGCCGCCAACCACGGCCCGCGCGCCGCTTAAAGCTTCTTGAAGAAGAAGCTGCAGTCATCGAGGACGCCGGACGGGTCGGTGGCGTAGGCGGGGACCACCCCGTAGCGGGTCCAGCCGGCCGAGGCGTACAGGCGCTCGGCCGGGCTGCCCGCGGCGGTGTCCAGCAGCAGGAGCGTCGCCCCGCCGGACGCGGCCGCCGCCTCGGCCGTCTCCAGCAGGGCCCGGCCCAGGCCCCGGCCCCGGAAGCGGCTGTGGACCATCAGCTTCAGGACCTCCGCGCGGTGCCGGCCGTTCGGCTTGGTCTCCAGCGACAGGCTCACGGTGCCGGCCACGGCGCCGTCGACCGTCGCGGTCCACACGCGCAGGGTGCCCTCGCGCACGGCCGGCTCCCGGGTCCGCCACCAGGCGGCGGCGTCCTCGACGGCGAACGGCAGGCGGAAGCCCACCGAGGCCCCGCCGGCCACCGCGTCGGCCAGGACCTCGGCCAGGCCCTGGACCCGGGCGCCGTAGGACGACGGGCTGAGCGGTTCGATCACGGCAAGCTCCTTCAGGGCAGGACGATCAGCAGGGCGTAGCGGACCGGGGCCGGGCCCGGGTTGACGAACCTCGACGGGCCCCACAGGCGGTAGCGCAGGCAGTCGCCGGGGGCCAGCGACGAGGCGGTGCCGCCCACCGTCAGGGTCAGGGCGCCATCGAAGACCCACAGGTGGTGCTCCAGGCCGGGGACCGGGGGCTCCTCGTAGGCGATGTCGGCGCCCGGCTCCAGGGTCGCCTCGATGACCTCGCCGCGCAGGCCCGGGTGGGGCGGGGAGACGCCCCGGCGGGTGAAGCCCGTCGCGCGGTCGCGCCACACCGGCTGGGTGGCGGCGCGGACCAGCTGCGGGGGCTCCGGCTCGACCTCGGCCAGCAGGCGGGACATCGGGCGCTCGTAGACGACGCACAGCTTGCCCAGCAGGGCGGCGGTCGGGCTGATCTCGCCCCGTTCGAGGCGCGACAGGGTCGAGCGGCTCACGTCGGCGCGGCTCGCCAGGTCGTCCAGGGACCAGCCGCGCTCCTGGCGCAGCTCGGACAGGCGCCGGGCCAGCCGGGCCTCCAGCTCGTCTCCCATATTCGGGACGATATCCCAGATCCGAGAGCAGTGCGACATGTTCCCGCACCTGCGGTAATCGTTTGCCTAAAGACTTTAGGGAACCGTACGGTCGGAGGCGTGGAACCTCTGACCGAGCACGACATCCGCGCCGCCTTCGTCAACTGCTCGCGCGGGGAGGCGCAGCGCGCCTTCGTCCCGCGCGACCTCGCCGAGCGCCGCTGGCCCGACCTGGACTTCCTGGGCTGGCGCGACCCCGGCGCGCTCGACCGGGCCTACCTCGCCACCGGGCACGCCGGTGCCCTCGTGGCCGTGTCGCTGCGCATCGCCGAGCAGCACGGCCGCGGCTTCCGGCACCGGAGTATGTGCTCGCTGTGCCTCACCACGCATCCGGGCAGCGGCGTGTCGCTCATGACCGGGCGCCGGGCCGGCAAGGCGGGGCGCAACGGCGACTCCGTCGGCGTGTACCTCTGCTCCGACCTCGGCTGCTCGCTGTACGTCCGCGGGCTGCGCAAGCCCGGCGCCGGCGGCCGGCTGGACGAGACGCTCACCGTCGAGCAGCAGGTGGACCGGCTGGCCGGCAAGCTGTCGGCTTTCCTGGACCGCCTGGTCGGCGACCCGACGCTGGTGGTGCCCGCACCACAGCACGGCTCGCACCAGCACGACTGACGCGGACCGGGGCAGCCACCATGCTCGATGCATGACCAATCCGACGCTACCGGCGCTGCAGACCGGCGCCGGGATCGCCCGGCTCACCGGGGCGATCATCACCCCCATCGCCCTCGTCATGGTGGGCGCGACCGCCCTCGTCTGGGTGTCGCTGCCCGCCGTGCCGTCCACCGACGACTGGGTCACCCTGGCCGTCACCGCCGCCTTCGTGCCCGTCCTGGCCGGGATCGGCCTCCCCCTGCTCGTCGTCGGCGCGCGCCGGCTGGCCCGGCTGCGTCGGGTGATGCGCGAGGGGGTGCCCGTCGCGGCCGTCATCACCGCGATCACCGGGCTGTCCACCGACCCCGACGAGCGCGGCGCGAGCCGGATCGACCTCGCCGTGCCGGCCCCGGGCGGCGGGACGGTCAACGCCCGGGTGCGGCAGGTGGTACCGCTGCCGC
This sequence comes from Dactylosporangium sp. NPDC051485, assembly GCF_040682015.1. Lineage (NCBI taxonomy): Bacteria > Bacillati > Actinomycetota > Actinomycetes > Micromonosporales > Micromonosporaceae > Dactylosporangium > Dactylosporangium sp. NPDC051485. Next base: position 14,847 of record NZ_JBFAZW010000117.1, on the reverse strand, counting down.
TCGTGAAGTTCATGGCGCCCGGGGTGCGCGTGCCGGCACGCGTCGACCCCGCCGACCCGACCGTCGCCGTCATCGACTGGCGCTTCGCCGAGCCCCGCGAGCGCATCGCCGGCTCGGTGCTGTTCGATCTCGCCGCCGGCCTGATCAGCTGAGAGACCCACAGGTTTCCTCAGGCTCGTCACAAGCGGCCGGAGCAGGCTCCCACCATGGCGAAAATCCTGCACTGCTACGCCTGGACGGGGTGTCTGACGATCGTGCCGTTCGTCTACGAGGGATTCCGGCTGCCGTGGTACGGCACGGCAGCCGTCGTCGCCGCGGCGCTGCTCGCCTGGTCGCTCATGGCGATGCTGATCCGGCCGGGCGCGGTGATCCCGCCGCTGCCCGCGATCTGGGCGGTGGCCGCGATCCTGGCGCTCTTCGGCACGGGCAGCCTGATGCTGCAGGGCACGGTGAGCGCGGGGGCGCTCGCCGCCGGCGGCTACGGGTGGGCGCTGGCCGTGGTCACGCTGGCCCGTCAGCGGCGGTACAGGGCGGCGGTCCGCTCGGCGGCGCCGGCCACCATGGCCCGCAGCTCTGGCGGGTCCAGCACCTCCACGTCCGGGCCGAGGGCCAGCAGCTGGCTGTAGGCGACCGGCACCGACTCCGCCGGGAGCGCGACGGTGACCCACCCGTCCGCGTCCGGCGGGCCGGCCCCCTCGGCCGCGGCCCGGTACGCGATCGCCTCCACGCTCATCCGCAGCCGGCGCAGGCCGGCCGGGCTGAGCCGGACGGTGACCGTCTCGGCCAGCAGCGCCCGCTCGAACTCGGCCGCCCGCGCGGCCCAGAAGGCGGCCAGGTCGAAGCCGTCGTCCCGGGCGAAGCGCTCCTCGGTGGGCGTGGCCGCGCGCACCCGGTCGACCCGGTAGGTGCGCGCGTCGGCGCCGACGCGGCCCACGAGGTACCAGACCCCGTTCTTCAGCACCAGCCCGAGCGGCGCGACGCTGCGGGTCACCTCGCCCGCCTTCCCGGCGTAGGCGAGGGCCACCACGCGGTCCTCCCACACCGCCCGGGCGAGGGCGCCGAGCAGCGGCGGCGGCTCGGCGTCGCGGAACCAGCCCGGCGCGTCGAGGTGGAAGCGCTGCCGGGCCCGCCCGGAGGCCGATCGCAGGGCGTCGGGAAGCGCGGCGGACACCTTCAGCTCGGCTGTCGCCAGGGCCTCGCCGAGACCCATGTCCCGGGCCGGGCCGGGCAGCCCGGCCAGGAACAGCGCCTCGGCCTCGGCCCGGGAGAGGCCGTTGAGCCGGGTGCGGTAGCCGTCGAGCAGCCGGTAGCCGCCGGCCCGGCCCTGCTCGGCGTAGACGGGCACGCCCGCGGCCGACAGGGCCAGGATGTCGCGGTAGATGGTGCGCTCGGAGACCTCGAGCTGCTCGGCCAGCTCGGCGGCGGTGCGCACCCCGCCGGCCTGCAGCAGCAGGACCAGCGAGATGAGCCGGGAGACGCGCACCGGCTAACGGTAGCCCTCGGCGCCGCCGGACCGGCCGGCCGCGACGACCTCCGCGTCGTACCGCCACCAGTCGGGCCGGCTGCCGTCGGCGTCGGTGAGCCCGTACTGCGCGGCCAGCCCGGCGCTGGACAGCGAGGCCCCGTTCCAGCGGGCCTTGTCCGGGTCGGCGGCCAGGGCGGCGATGCCCCGCCCGAGGTACACCGGCGACTCCGACATCGCGAAGTGCGGGTCCTTCGCCACCCCGTCGCGCCAGGTGGCCTCGGTGACCCCGAAGTGCTCCAGCATCACCTCGGAGCGCAGGAACCCGGGGGTGACCGAAACGGCCGTGCCGCCGAGCGGCCCCAGCTCCTCGGCGAGCGCGAACGCCATCCGCAGCACGGAGGCCTTGGCCAGGTCGTAGAAGAACGAGACGCGGTACCGCGTGGCGTTGTACTCCGCCGTGCCGTCGGTCACCTCGACGACGAGACCGCCGGGCCGGCGCACGAGCAGCGGGAGCGCGGCGTGGCTGGTGACGATGTGCGTCTCCACGGCCAGGCGCAGGATGTGCAGGCCGGTCTGCAGGTCGTCCTCCCAGAGCCGCTTGTCCCAGCTGAACAGACCCTCGGCCCCCCAGATGTCGTTGACCAGCACGTCGAGCCCGCCCTGCTCGGCGTCGATGCGCGCCACGACGGCCCGCACCTGCTCCGGGTCGAGATGGTCGGCCCCGATCGCGATGCCGGTGCCGCCGGCCGCGGTGACCAGTTCGGCGGTCTCCTCGATGGTCTCCGGCCGCCCCATCTCCGACGGCCGCTCGCGGGTGCTGCGGCCCGTGACGTAAACGGTGGCGCCGGCCGCGCCGAGCTGCACGGCGATCTGGCGCCCGGCGCCCCGGGTCGCCCCGGCGACGAGCGCGACCTTGCCGGTCATCGTGTTCTGCATGCCGGCCACGCTGCCAGCAAAACCTGACAGGACGCGTCGCCCTTTACGAGAAACCGGGACGGCGCCTCCCCGCCCACGCGCCGCCACGGCCGCGGGCTTCGCGGTGCGCCGCTTCGGGGAGCCGCCGCCACGGCCGTGGTGCGCCGCTTCGGGGGAGCCGCCGTCGCCGCCGAGGCCGCACGGCGGCCCGATGGCCCGATGGCCCGCGCGCCGTGCCCGTACGCCGCCGACACCACCTGCACGACGACCCCGGCCGCCGTCGTTGCGGGAGTTCGAGCGCTGGCAGCGGTCGCGCAGGGCATTGCTCAGCGGCGCCCGCCGAAGCGCCCGTGGCGGTAACTCAGCGGCGTCCGCCGAAGCGCCACGGGCGCACGGTGAGGTCCCGGCCGTCCCGTACCGTGCGCGCGGCCGCCTCCGCATCCGGGGCCTGCACGCAGGCGGCGAACCCGTGGACCGGCCCGTCGTCGAGCCCGCGCAGCCGCCCGTGGACGATGACCCCGTCGCCCACCGGCTCGCCGGCCGCCCCGGTGACCAGGAACCGGTCGCCCTCCGGGCCGGGGAACTCCCACATCGTGCGCCCCACCAGATCCTCGAAGCGGAATATCTGCATGGCCGCATAGACGCCGGCCCGCCAGTTCGGCTCCTCGGTCACGAACGCCCGGGCCGCGCCGTCCGACGGCCGGTCCACGATGTGCAGGCTGCCGGTCGCCGTCTCGCCGTCGTCGCCGAGCGTCGGCCCGCGAGCGTGGAACTCGAAGCCGTCCATGTACGCCCAGTGCGCCTCGACCAGTTCCTCCCGCAGCGCCGAACTGCCGGGCCGGTCCGCGGTGTACACGAAGTAGAGCACCCTCACGAGACTACGATGAGGAAGCGATGGATGCGGTCATCGACCTCGACCGTCCGCCGGAGGAGTCCGGACCGGGCCGCCCCAAAGGGTCCTGGCTCGGCCTCGGCCCGCCCGGCGCGGGACGAGTCGGGGCAGGCGGTGCGCGGCGCCGGCCCGGGGCAAGGGTGGCGCTGCTGCTGGCGCTCGCGTTCGCGGCCGGCCTGCCGCAGGCCCCGCCCGCCCTGGTGAGCGCGGGGCGCCCGGTGCCGCTGCCCAGCTTCTGCACCGGCACGCCGATCCCCGGCGGCCGGCTCAACATCATCCGGGGCGACACCTTCATCATCCTGGACGCCATCACGAACACCGTCGTCAACGAGGGCCGCTGCCCGCGCCACACCGGCGGCGGCTGACCACACGCCCCGCCGCGCGTCGACACCTGCCGCCGAGGTGGCCTGGGCTGGTTTGCCGGGTTGGATCGCGGGCCAGCTTCACGTGGAGACCCGCCGGTGCGGCTGGGTTGGTTCGCGGGTGGATCCGCGTCGTGTGGACGCCCGTCGGTGTGCCGGGGCCGGTTGGCGGGGTCGAACGCCGCCGACGTCGTGAGGTCGGTCCGTGCGGTTGGATCGCGGGTTGGTCGGCGAGGGTCGGCTGCCGTGTTTTGCGGGGCCGCCCCGCGAACCAATGCCGCGGCCCAGCCCCGGCCACACCGACGGCCGCGATGGCCGGCGCTGCGAACCGGCCCCGCCACGGCCGACGGCGGTTCGCCCCGCGAGCCGGCCTCACCACACCGGTGGCTGCAGGAGCGAAAACGCGGCCGCCCACGATGCCCGCGGGGCAGGGACGAACCGGTGCGCCTCGCACAGACGCGGCGCCGGCCGCGCGGCCCGTCGCTCACCCCGGCGGCCACTCGCCCAGCAGGTGTAGCCGGATCAGCGCCGCGTGCGACAGGGGCGTGCGCAGGTCGGTCACGTCGCCGTTGGTGGTGTAGTCCAGCAGGGCGACCGGTCCCGCGGCGGCCAGCCGGGCCAGGCCCGCCAGCTCGTCGGCGAGGTGATGGTCAAGGACGAAACGGTAGGCCGGCAGGTAGATGCGCCGCCGCGCCGTCTCGTAGTCCAGCAGGTCGGGCGAGTCCAGGCTGGCCCGGTGGCCGCGGACCGGGCCGAAGCGGCGGACCGTGCGTTTCAGGCCCGTCATCCGGGTCACCGAGAGCAGCGCGCGGTCGACGTCGGCGCCGTCGAACACCTTCAGGGCCTGCCAGATCGCCTCCACCGAGGAGCCGGCCGCGCCGGGGCTCAGCGGCACCGGGATGCCGCCGTGCGGGTAGAACGGGCTGAACCGCACCCACGGGTGGGGGCCCCGGGAAGTCACGTCGACGACGGTGGCGGTGGGGCTTTTGGCCTCGGCGCCGCGGTGGTGCACGACCCTGATGTCCGGTCCCGTCTCCATGCCGGCATCTTGCCGGACGGGTACGACAGTTTTCGGGGTGCGCCGGGTGGGTACGCCGTGGACTCAATGAAGGAGGAAGCTTTGCCGCAGCAGGAGATGCGCCTGCAGTTCTCGCTGGAGCTGCCGCGCGACGCCGCCCGGGTCCGCGATGCCCGGCGGACGCTGGACGGGGCCTTGGCCGGGGCCGGCGTGACCCAGGAGTGCCGCGACGACATCCGGCTCGCCCTCACCGAGGCGTGCGGCAATGTGGTGTCGCACGCGAGCCTGGCTACGCAATACCACATCGATGTCACCGTCGACGGTGGCCTGTGCGTGATCGAGGTCACCGACGACGGTGGCGGCTTCGACCCGCAGCGGGTGCCGGCGGTCGACGCCGAACCGGCCCCGGAGGAGCCGGCGAGGCTGCCGGAGAGCGGCCGTGGCCTGCACGTGCTGGCCGCGGTGGTGGAGCGGCTCGACGTGGTGTCGGTCGAGGACACGGGCACCTTGGTCCGCTTCAGCAAGCACCTGACGTGGGACCCCGCGCAGGAAGAGTAATCGTCCGTTCGGACGTATGCTTACCCGAACGAAAGTACTAGGCCGTGCAACGACAACGAAGGGGCGGAACACCGATGCAGGTCACCTCGACGGTCGAGGGGTCGCGCGCCGTGGTTGCGGCGAGCGGGGAGCTGGACGTCGCGACCGCACCGGAGCTGCGCGCATACCTGCACAGACTGATCGACGACGGCGCCTCAACGCTGGTCGTCGACCTCAGCGACGTGGGGTTCCTCGACTCGACCACGCTGGGCGTGCTGATCAGTGTGCACAAGCGGCTCGCCGAGTCCGGCGGCCTGGTGGAGCTGGTCATCCCGCACGCCCGGCTGCTGCGCATCTTCCAGATCACGGGCCTGGACCGGGTGTTCGCGATCCGGCCCTCGCTCACCGAGGCCGCGATGCAATAGGGCGAGCGACGGGCGGCCGTAGGCGGCGTTGAGCACCTGCATCGCCGCCCCGGCCGCGATCACGTCGCCGCCGAGCGCCGACGCGGACACGGTCACCGTGAGCCAGCCGGCGCCGGGCACCTCATGGCGTACCGCCGAGGCCACCGCATCGACGTAGACGTCGCGGTGGCGGAGCAGGTCCGCGCCGGCGAGCACCACGTGACCCACGTCGGTGGTCTGCAGCAGGTTCACCACTCCGATGCCGAGCAGCCGGGCCGCCCGGGGCACGTCCCCGGCGGCGACGGCGGCGTCGTGCAGGACCTCCAGGCAGCCCTGCCGGCCGCACACGCAGCGGGGGCCGTCGACCTGCAGCACGGTGTGGCCGAACTCGCCGGCGTTGGTGTGTGCGCCGCGGTAGGCCCCGCCGCCCAGCCACAGGCCGGCGCCGATGCCCGACTCCACCATGACGAGCACGCCGTCGCGGAAGCCGTCGCCGCGCCGCCAGGCCTCGGCGGTGACCCCGGCGGTGACGTCCTTGTCCAGGTGTACCGCGACGCCGAGCCGGGCGGCGGCGAGCTCCCGCAGCGGCACGTCGTGCCAGTGCCGCAGGCGGTGGGCGTCGCGCACGATGCCGTTGGCGTGGTCGAGCGGCCCCACCATGCCCAGGCCCAGGCCGACGATCCGGGCCGGGTCGACGGGCCGGGCCCGCAGCAGCTCGGCCCGCGCGGTGTCGACCGCGTCGAGCAGCTCGCCGGGCGTGAAGTCGGCCGGCAGCGGGGCGACGGCGCCCGCGAGGACCTCGCCGACGAGGTCGGTCAGGACGAGGCGGATGCCGGTGCGGGCCACGTGCACGCCGATCGCGAACCGGCTGGAGGGCACGATCCGGTAGATGGTGGCCGGCTTGCCGACGCCTTGGCGACGTACACCCGCGGGCTCTATCAACCCGTCGCCGGCCAGCCGGGCCAGGACCTTCGACACCGCCTGCGGGGTGAGGCCGGTGGCGGCGGCGATCGACGAGCGGTCGAAGCGCGGCGCGGCCCGGGCGAGGCCGACCACGAGGGCGTCGTTGTAGCCGCGCAGATAGCCGAGGCCGGCTCCGGGCGTGTCCATGCCCACATCGTATAACGCAACGCTGTTGCTAAACTATCGCCCGTGGAAGACCTGACCGCGGCGCGCCGCTGGACCGCACTCGCGGCCCTGTCCCTGGGCGGTTTCGGCATCGGGCTGACCGAGTTCGTGGCCATGGGCCTGCTGCCCGACATGTCGCGGGATCTCCTGCCGCAGCTGTACGCCGATGCGCCGGCCCGGGCCGTGGCGCACGGCGGCTGGATCATCACCGCGTATGCGCTGGGCGTCGTCGTCGGCGCGCCCACGATCGCCGCGCTGACCGCCCGCCTGCCCCGCAAGACGCTCGTCGTCGCCCTGCTGGGCCTGTTCACCTTCGGTACCGTCGCCTCGGCCGTCGCTCCCGGCTTCTGGCCCGTCCTCGTCGCGCGGTTCGTGGCCGCGCTGCCCCACGGCGCCTACTTCGGCGCCGCCGGCCTGGTCGCCGCGTCCATCATCGGCCCGGGCAACCAGGCCAAGGGCTTCGCCACGGTGCTCGGCGGGCTCACCGCGGCCAACGTCTTCGGGGTGCCACTCATCACGCGGCTCGGGCAGGCGGCCGGCTGGCGGGTGGCGTACGTGGCCATCGCCGCCATGTTCGCCCTCACGCTGGCCTTCGTCGCGCTCACCGTGCCGCACGCACCCGCCGACCCGGCCGGCTCGCCGCGGGCCGAGCTGCGCGCGTTGCGCAAGCCACAGGTGTGGCTGGTCGCGGTGACCGCCGCCGTGGGCTTCGGCGGGTTCTTCGCCATCGACAGCTACATCGCGCCGGTGACCACGCACGTGGCCGGCCTGAGCGAGGGCGCGGTGCCGTGGGTCCTCGTCGCGGTCGGCCTTGGCATGACGGTGGGCAACGCGCTCGGCGGCTGGGCCTCCGACCGCAACCTGCGCCGCAGCCTGCTGAGCGGCTTCGTGGTCCTCATCGCCAGCATGGCCCTGTTCGCCGTGCTCGCGCACGGCCGGTACACGATCTTCGCCGGTGCCTTCCTCGTGGGCGCGGCCTCGCTGTTCCTCGGCCCGGCGATGCAGTCGCGGCTCATCGGGGTGGCGCCGGGCACGCAGCTCATGGGGGCCGCGGTGAACCAGGCCTCGATGAACATCGCCAACAGCCTCGGCGCGGCGCTCGGCGGGGCGGTCATCGCGGCCGGCTGGGGGTACATCGCCCCGAGCTGGGTCGGCGTCGGCCTCGGCGGCGCCGGGTTGGCGCTGGCGGTCGCGAGCTTCACGCTGGAGGCCCGCAAGGCCCGCCGCCTAGCGGTAACGGGCGGGGGTCGTGGGCCGGAAGGGGCCGATGACCAGGCCCCGGCGGGCGCCGCCGCGCACCGCGAAGTGGACGCCCGCGCGTAGCGCGACGCCGGCGATGCGGACCGGGCGGCGGACCACGTACAGCGGCGAGAACGGCGGCTCGAAGTAACACGTGTCGCCGTAGCGGGGCACGTGGTACCACAGGTCGCCGCGGTGCAGGCCGGCGTCGATCTGGGCCTGGATGGCCAGCGTGGCGCCCGGATCGGGGTCGAGGCGCCACATGTCGGCCACCGCCCGGGCGGCCCGCGGGTCCCGGCGCCAGCGCTCCACGGTCGCCTTGTCGGTCATGCACCACACGTCGAAGCGCGGGCCCGCCAGCAGCGACGGCATCGAGGCCAGCTGCCCGACCCGGAACCACAGCTCCAGGGCGCGCCGGAGGTGCTGCTCGATGAGCTCGTGCAGGCCGGCGTGGTGCCGCCCGGTGCGCAGCCCCGCGGCGTAGTCGGCGGCCGCGGCCGCCGCCGCGCCGTCCTGGTTGAGCCGGTGGACCGCCGACTCGAACTGCGGCGGCACCCCGCCCCGGACCAGCGCGTGCAGGGCCACCTCGGCGTGCTCGCGCACCGGCGCGACGGCGGCCTGCAGCGCCACCAGGTGCTCCGGCGGGCAGGTGACGACCTCCGCCCAGGCCGGCAGGGGCGCCGGGAGCAGGGTGTTCAGCGCGATGTCGTACTCCGGGTTGGCCCGCGCCTGCCGGGCCCGCGACACCCACTCGCCGACCGCCGTCAGCCACGCCGCCGCCTGGGCGTACGTGACCGGGGGCACGTAGCCGGCCGTCGAGGGCCGCGCGGCGTAGTCGGCGTCGAGGAACGTCTCGCCCAGCGTCTGCAGCACGAACGCGTTCCACGCGGCCAGCAGCTGGCTCGTCGCCGCCGGCGGCGCGCCCCACAGCGAGGGCAGCCGCTCGCGCAGCTCGTCGGCGGCGAGGATCTCGTCGTAGGCGACCCGGCCGGCGGCGCGCAGGGCCTCCAGGTAGACGGTGTCGCGCTCCCCGGCCAGCCCCGCCCGCAACCTCGTCAGGAAGCTCGGTTGCTGCGGTTCCACCCCCACAAGATAAGGGGGGTGATCCAGTTAGCCTGCCTCGGCGAGACCACCCATGTCGATCCGGGCCTGATCTTTCGCATCGGCAGTGTCCGGGCTGGTTTGGAAGGGCATTGAACTAACCGGTTGGTGTGCGTAAAGTCGGCCTCAACCGCGAACTACGGAGGCACCGCCATGAGTGGCTTCACGCCGACTCCGCAGGACAAGTTCTCGTTTGGATTGTGGACGGCCGGCTGGAGCGCCCGCGACGACTTCGGTGACGCCACCCGCGCCCCCCTCGACCCGGTCGAAGCCGCCGGCATGGCGTTCGAGCGTCTCGATCAACTGGCCATGGAACACCGGCTGGGTGTGCGATGACACTGGTTGCCGGGGTCGACACGTCGACCCAGTCGACCAAGGTCGTGGTGTGCGACGCGGACACCGGCGAGGTGCTCCGCGAGGGCCGCGCGCCACACCCCGACGGTACCGAGGTCGATCCGCGGTTGTGGTGGGCCGCGTACGAACAGGCCAGCGCCGGGCTGCTGGACGGTGTCGCCGCGATCGGCGTCGGCGGGCAGCAGCAGGGCATGGTCTGCCTCGACGAGGCCGGCGAGGTGGTGCGCCCCGCCGTGCTGTGGAACGACACCCGCTCGGCGCGTGCCGCGGTCGACCTCACCGGCGAGTTCGGCGGCCCGCAGGCGTGGGCCGACGCGGTCGGGCTGGTGCCGGTGGCCAGCTTCACGGTCACCAAGCTGCGCTGGTTCGCCCGCGCCGAGCCGGAGCTCGCGGCCCGGACGACCACGGTGCTCCTGCCGCACGACTGGCTCACCCACCGGCTGCGCGCGGACGGGGGAGAGCCGACGACCGACCGCGGCGAGGCCTCCGGCACCGGGTACTGGTCGCCGGCGACCGGGGAGTACCGCCGGGACCTGGTGAAGCTCGCCTTCGGCCGGGACCTGGCGGTGCCCCGGGTCGCCGGGCCCGCCGAGACGGTCGGCGAGACCGCGTCCGGCGCGGTGCTGGCCGCCGGCACCGGTGACACCATGGGCGCGGCGCTCGGCGTCGGCCTGCGGCCCGGCGAGGTGGTGGTGTCGCTGGGCACCTCGGGATGCGCGTTCGGGGTGAGCGAGGTTCCAACCGCCGACGCGAGCGGGCTGGTGGCCGGCTACGCCGACGCGACCGGCCGGTTCCTGCCGCTGGTGTGCACGCTCAACGCGGCCCGCGTGCTGGTCACAGTCGCCGACCTGCTGGGCCGGTCGCTGGCCGAGCTCGACGAGTTGGCGCTCTCGGCGCCGCCGGGTGCGGGAGGGTTGACGCTCCTGCCCTACCTGGACGGGGAACGAACCCCCAACCTGCCCGACGCGCGTGGTCTGCTCGCCGGGCTGACCCGGGCGAACGCGTCGGCGGCGAACCTGGCGCGGGCCGCGGTGGAGGGCATGCTCGGCGGCCTCGCCGACGCCCTCGACGCGCTCCGCGCCCAGGGCACCCCGGTCAACCGGGTGCTGCTGATCGGCGGCGCGGCCAAGTCCCGCGCGGTACAGGCGATCGCGCCGGCGCTGTTCAACGCGCCCGTGAGCGTGCCGAGCCCCGGCGAGTACGTCGCGCTCGGCGCGGCGCGTCAGGCGGCCTGGGCACTGTCCGGCGGTGCCGAGCCGCCGCAGTGGCCCGTCGCAGCCGAGGAGGTCGCCGCCACCACCACCCCAGAGGTGCACGAGCGCTACGCCGACGTCCGCCAACGGGCGCTACGGCTGCTGACGTAAGGACGGAGCGCGGCGGGTCGAACGCGGCGGCATCGGGTCCCACCCAGGACCCGGCGCCGCCCCGCTGCGGCCTGCCCCGCGGGCTCAGGGCTCGTTGACCGAGATGAGTCCAATGTCGACCATCGTCGCGATGCGGCTCTGCGAGGTGGCGAACAGGACGACGTCCGCCACGTCGTCAGGGGAGAGATACCCTGCGGTGGCGATACCCTCTGGTGTGCGTCCTCGCCCGACGGCGAAATCGGTCTCGATGCCGGCGGGGCAGATGACCCCGACCTTGATCCCGAATGGTTGCAGCTCCTTGCGGAGGGCTCGCGAGAACCCGACCTGCGCGTGCTTGGTTGCGCAGTAGATGGCTTCTCCACCGTATCCGTCCAGCCCGGCCTGGGAGGAGATCGTGAGGATGAGTCCGCTTCGCTGCGTGATCATCGTGTCCACGACGGCTCGCGTGAAGACGAACGTGCTTCGGACGTTGGTGGCCATCATCTGGTCGAAGAGGTCGACATCCGACTCGACGAGGTCTGCGTAGTGCCCCATGCCGGCGTTGTTGACCAGAATGTCCACCCGCCCGTATTCGGCTATCGCGAGGTCGACGACGGTGGCCGCGGTCGTTGCCTGGCTGGCGTCGCCGGTAACGTGCCGGTAGCTGCCGCTGACGGGCTCAGGGACGATCGCGTCGACCTCGCGTTCATCGCGGCGCGCGACCCCGATGACGGTGGCACCCGCCGCGGCGAGGCGTCTCGCCGTTGCCCGCCCCACTCCGCTGGTGGTGCCGGTGACGACGGCCACCTGCCCGGTAAGTGAACTGGTGTCCATTTTGCTGCTTCCCTGCCGTTCTTATCTGGGTGGCCCCACATCGTCCCTTAAGGCTAGCGATTGGCCGAATGATCTCGCCGTCGTCCACCACGCCGCAACCCATCGGTTGCCGACCGGGACGTGCGCGCTCCGGTCGCCAGACATCACTACACTCGGCGGCGGAGCCCGGGCATCGATCGGAGCGAGGGGGTGGCTGGTGCGGCCGCTACATCCCTCCGCGGTGCCGGCGTGGATGATCGAGCGGGCGACGCGACGGCGGCTGGCGGGCGACTGGCGCGGGGCGTGCGAGGCGGCGGGCGTCGACGCCGACGTGGACCTGCGCGCGATCAGGCGCGTGCACGGCGCCGACGTCGCCGACGAGGTCGAGGGCGACCTGCGCCACCTCGTGCCCGACCTGCTGCGCTGGCACCTGCCCCGGGGCCGGCCCGACGGGCTGCTGCGCGGCGGCGTGTGGTTCCCGCTCGCGCTGTTCCCCGACGGGCACGCGCTCGTCGCCCGCCCGCCCGTCTGGCACGACCGCCCGCAGCGGATCAGCCTGCGATTCCACCGCATGGCCGCCGACGAGCAGTGCGGTGCGCGGGACGACACGCTGATGCTGCTGCGCGACCGATGGGACGCCAGGTGTACCGCCGAGCTGCTGGCCCGCTCCGGCGGCGCCACCCGGCTGCCGTTCTTCGCCCCGGACGGGCGGCGCCTCCCCGACGACGAGGTGGCCGGCGACGGGCCGGAGGGGCAGGTCGAGCTGGCCGTCGAGGTGGACGGGCAGGGCCGGCACGCCGACGCCTGGGCCGCGGCGGGCTGGGACCTCGAGGTGCTGCTCTTCCAGCCGGCGTGGGGACCCGACCGGATCGACCCGGCCGCGTTCGACCGGGCGCGCACCGACGCCCGCGACACTGTGGTCAACCGGTCGCTGGCCGGGCTGCGGCCGGTCCACCCGTGGCTCGTCGAGGCGGCACGCCGGACCCTGGCCCGCGTCCCGGCGCTACGGCTGGTCGAGCCGTGGCCGAGCGAGCCGCCGCGGGCGCTGCCGTGGCCGACCGAGGTCGACGAGCGCCCCGGGCTCGTGCGGATCGACCTGCGGGGCCGCTGCCTGGTCCTCGACCGGCTCGACGCCCCGCGCCCGCGGGCCCGGCTGGTGTCGCGGCTGCCGCACGGCGAGACCGATGAGGACCGGGAGCGCGCCGAGGTCGCCGCGTTCGGCCTGGAGCTGGCCCGCCTGCCGCGGATGCCGTTCGTCCTGGCCCGGCGCCCCGCCGAGCTGTCCGCGCTGCTGCGCGGGGACCTGCGCCCCGACGACCTGCACCCGCTGGTGCGCGCCGCGCTCTTCCCCGAGCGGCCGCCCCTGCCCCCGGCGGCGACCGGCCCGCTGCGCGACACCGTCCGCGTGCGCTGCGCCGGCGCCACCCACGAGGTGGTGATCCGCGACGGTACGTTCGCCCTCCCACACCCGCAGGCGGAGATCGACCGGGAGCGAATGGTCAAGGCGCTCGGCGGTCAGGTGCAGGGCTGCGTCGCCGCCCGGGACGGCTGGCGCGAGCACACCGTGCGCATGCCCCGCGCGATGCGCCGCCTGCGCGACGAGCTGCTCGCCCGCGTGTGGCACGGCGACGGCCCGGCCGTGGCCGCGGCCCTCGACGGCGGCATCGACCCGCACGTGCGCGACGAGCGCGGCCGGACCCTGCTGCACCTGCTGCCCTGGCTGTCCGGCGCGGACCTGTTGCCCCGGCTGCTGGCCGCCGGCCTGCGGGTCGACGCGCGGGACGTGGACGACGAGACCCCGCTGCACGCCGCCGTCGCGCACGGCTCGCCGGACCTGGTCCGCGCCCTGCTCGCCGCCCGCGCCGACCCCAAGGCCATGTCGACCGGCCGGCACGGCCGCATCGCCGCCTGGACGCAGCGCCCGGACCTGGACTTCCTACGCCCGTCGCGGCGCTGACGTAGACGCACCGCGCCGCATCGCCGCCTGGACGCAACGCCCGGACCTGGACTTCCTACGCCCGTTGCGGCGCTGACGTAGACTCGCCGCGGCTGGGCCGTAGCGCAGAGGTTGTCGCATCGTCCTGCACCGACGGAGGACGCCGGTTCGAATCCGGCCGGCCCCGCCCACGGCCGGCGGCGGTGCGGGTCACGCGGCGTCGGGGGACACCCAGTCCGGGTGGGCCGCGACGAACGTGGGCAGGTCGTCCTCGCGGACGGCGGAGAACAGTTTCAGGCTGGTGTCGCTGAGAATCTCGGTGTCCTTGCCGTCGATCATCTCGGAGTTGAAGGTGCCGCCGTTGGTCTTCAGCATGGTCACGGCGCCCGAGCGGATGTTGCGCAGCGCGAAGATCCAGTCGGGGATGGAGATCCCGCCGCTGTCGAAGGTCATGGCCTGACCGGCGGCGCGCAGCACACGGTCCAGGCTCATGGGGTTGGTGAGGACACCGTTGCTGGTGGCCTGCTTCAGCACCGCCTTGAGGAACTGCTGCTGGTGACGCTGCCGGCCGTAGTCCCCGTCCGGGAGCAGCTCGCGCTGGCGCACGTAGTCCAGGGCCTGCCAGTCGGTGAGGTGCTGGCAGCCGGGCTGGTAGACCTGCGGGGTGACCCCGGGGACGGCAACCGGCCCGTCCCCGGTGATCTGGTACGGCATCTGGTACTGGCCGCGGGCATCGTGTCCGACGTGGACGGAGACGGTTCGCTCGTCCACGCACATGTCCACCCCGCCCAGGGCCGCCACCAACGACTTGAACGCGGAGAAGTCGACGATCGCACCGCCGTTGAACGAGATCCCGGTCAGCCGTTTGATCGTCAGGGCGAGCAGTTCGAACCCGCCCGCGCGCCCGACTCCGTCGCCGTAGCCGTCGGCGAACGCCGCGTTGATCTTGTCGTTGCCGCCGCCGAAGCCGCTTTTCGCGTACGCCGGGATCGGCACGTACGAGTCCCTGGGTATCGACACCAGGTAGGCGGCGTTGTGGTTCGCCGGGATGTGCACGATCAGGATCGAGTCCGCGTTGTGGTCGGCGTCCGGGGCGTTGCTGCGCTCGTCGATCCCGACCAGCAGGAGGTTGATCGGCCCGTCGATGCTGGCATGCGTGGCCGCCGCGTCGCCGAGCAGGCGCTGCTGGCCGATCGCGTCGGTGTACCGGTGCAGCAGCGCCTGGGAGCCAGCGAAGGCGGCGGCGCTGCACAGGATGAGCAGCACCCCGACGACGATCACCGGCCGGGCCCAGCGCGGGCGCCGGGCGGGCGGCCGCGGCTGGGGCCGGCCGACCTCGC
>NZ_JBFAZW010000116.1:0-33195 GCF_040682015.1 Dactylosporangium sp. NPDC051485 | reverse complement strand
AGGTCGAGGTAACCCCCGCCGGCGTAGCTCACGATCGCGAAGGTGCCGTCCGGCCACGTCATGGTCGCCCGCCGCGCGACGCCGGCTATGGCCGCTACGACGAGCCCACCTACGGCGGCGCCTTCGACGAGGACCGCGGCGGCTACGACCAGGGCCCCCGCGCCCCCCGTGCGGACATGACGGCCGAGATCCGCATGGAGCGCCCCGAGCCCCCGAACTACGGCGGCACCCACGCGCCCGACCGCGACCCGTACGGCGCCCCGCCGCCGGAGCGCGACCCGTACGGCGCGCCGCCGCCCGACCGCGACCCGTACGGCGCGCCGCCGCCGGAGCGCGACCCGTATGGTGCCCCGCCGCCGGAGCGTGACCCGTATGGTGCCCCGCCGGCCGACCGCGACCCGTACGGCGGCCCCCAGGGCGGCCCGCCGGTCCAGCACCAGTCGACCGAGGTGGCCCGCATCGACCAGCTGCGCCGCACGTTCCAGCTGCGCCGCTTCGGCAGCGGCTACGACCGGGCGCAGGTCGACCGGCTCTTCGAGGGCGTGATGGCCTCGCTGACCGGCCGCGGTGGCCCGCTGACCGACGGCGACCTGGACCCGTCGCACTTCAACCTGGTGCCGGGCGGCTACTTCGAGGCCGAGGTCGACGCCGCACTCAAGGAGGTCCGCGACATCGTCACGCGGCGTCGCTGACCGATCACGACACGTATGAAGAGGGCGCGTCCGGAACCTCCGGCCGCGCCCTCTTCATGTGTGCAGTTCGAAACACGACACACGCCCGTAGTCGCGCAGCGTGAGCGCACGCCTGTGGGAATGCGAGATCAAGGAGTGGCCGTCAGTCAACCGGCCGCGGTGCCGAAGAGCGTCAGCGAAGGCCGTTGCGGCGCAGCACCCAGTCGCCGACGAGCGCGAGGATCAGCAGCCCGGCGCCGGCGATGAGGAAGATGTCCTCGACGTGGCCGTGGTGGTTGCCGACGAGCATGGTCAGCAGGATCACCGCCGACACGCCCGCACCGATGCGGGCCGCGCGCGGGTTGCCCGGCTTGTGCTGGTCGGGCGAGGTCACTGGCTCGTGCTCGGACACGGTTTCGTCCTTTCGGCGATCAAGGTGAGGGAGCGGGGCTCCCTACCAAAAGTCTGTCATGCGGCACCGCCAAGGATGGCCGCGGGTCGGTCGGGTAGCGTCGGGGCGGGCATTCTGCGTGTACGGATGGCCCCTGCAGTACCGATGAGGAGGAAATCGCGGTGCGTATTACCGGGACCGGCCACGCCAGCCTGCGCATCGACACGCCGGCCGGGAGCATCCTGTGCGACCCGTGGGTCAACCCCGCCTACTTCGCCTCGTGGTTCCCGTTCCCCGACAACTCCCAGCTGGACTGGGAGTCCCTCGGTGACTGCGACTACCTCTACGTCTCCCACCTGCACCGCGACCACTTCGACGCCGAGCACCTGCGGCGGTTCGTGTCCAAGAAGGCGACCGTCCTGCTGCCGGAGTTCCCGACCAGCGAGATGCGCGACGAGCTCGAGGCGCTGGGCTTCACCCGCTTCCTGGAGACGAAGACCAACCAGGTGCACGAGCTCGACGGCGGCCTGAAGGTCATGATCCAGGCGCTGACCTCGCCGACCGACGGGCCGATCGGCGACTCGTCGCTGTGGGTCGAGTACGACGGCGTGCGCCTCCTCAACCAGAACGACGCCCGCCCGACCGACCTGACGACGTTCCACGCCCTGGGCCACGTCCACGCGCACCTGCTGCAGTTCTCCGGCGCCATCTGGTACCCGATGGTCTACGAGCTGCCCGAGGCGGCCAAGCGGGCCTTCGGCAAGCAGAAGCGGGACCGGCAGTTCGACCGGACCTTCCGCTACATCGCCGACCTCGAGGCGTCCAACGTCATCCCGATCGCCGGCCCGCCGTGCTTCCTCGACGACGAGCTGTGGCAGTTCAACGACATCTTCGGCGACGAGGGCAACATCTTCCCCGACCAGTGGGTGTTCCAGCAGGAGTACGCCAAGGTCGGCGGCACCAACTCGACCGTGCTCCTGCCCGGCTCCGTGATGGAGCTCACCGCCGACTCGGCCGAGACGACCCACCCGACCGACGTCGAGGAGTTCTTCGCCCGCAAGCGCGAACACCTCGAGGAGATGCGCGAGCGCAAGCGCCCGGTGATCGAGGCGGCCAAGGCGAGCTGGCGGCACCCCGAGGTCGACGTGCTGGCCGAGATGCGGCGGCGCATCGAGCCGCTGCTGGACGAGTCGGTGTACCTCGCCAAGGGCGTCGGCGGCCCGGTCCGCTTCGACCTCGTCGGCTACGACGGCGAGTCCGTCGAGTCGATCGTGGTCGACTTCCCGGGCAAGGAGGTGCGCCCCTACGCCGACGAGAAGGTCCGCTACCGGTTCCGCACCGAGCGCGCGCTGATCGAGCACCTCCTCTTCGTCGAGGAGGTCGACTGGGTCAACTCGCTCTTCCTGTCCTGCCGCTTCTCGGCCGCGCGCATCGGGCAGTACAACGAGTTCGTCTACTCGTTCTTCAAGTGCCTCTCCCAGGAGCGCCTCCAGTACGCCGAGGGCTGGTTCGCCGAGCAGAAGCCCGACGCCGAGGACATCAAGCTCGACGACTGGATCGTCCAGCGCCGCTGCCCGCACCTCAAGGCCGACCTGACCCGGTTCGGGATCGTCGACGGCAAGACGCTCACCTGCCAGCTGCACGGCTGGAAGTTCGACCTGCCCAGCGGCCGCTGCCTGACGAGCGTGGGCCACGAGCTGCGCTCCCGCCCGGCCGGCGCGCCCGCTCCCGGCGCCGACCCGGCCGTTGCGGCTGTGACTGGCGAGCCGGTCGAGGCGGCGGCGGGCGGCGAATAGGCGGCCGTGCTCGACAAGGTCCGCAAGCTGCTGGCCAAGGCGGAGGACCCGGCGTGCACGCCGGAGGAGGCCGAGGCCCTGACGGCCAAGGCGCTCGCGCTGGTCGCCAAGTACGGCATTGACCAGGCCCTGCTCGACGCCCGCGAGGAGCGTGCGCCGGTCGTCGGCAACCGCCTGGTCGAGCTGTCCGCGCCGTACCTGCGCGAGAAGGCCTACCTGCTGCACGTGGTGGCCGCCGCCCTGCGCTGCCGCTCGATCCGCCTGGAGCGGCGGACCACGGACGGCCTGCGGGTGTCGGTGCACCTCTTCGGCTTCGAGTCCGACGTGGCCGGCGTCGAGCTGCTGTTCGCCTCGCTGCTGGTCCAGGCCGCCCGGGGGCTGCTCCGCGAGCCGGTGCCCGCCGGGGAGCAGCCCGCCGCCTGGCGCCGCTCGTGGCTGGTCGGCTTCGGCGCCGCCGTCGCCCACCGCTTCGAGGCCGCCGCCGCCCGCCTGCCGGAGCCCGAGGCCCCGGGCACCGCCCTGGTCCTCGCCGACCGCGAGCACGCCGTCGACCTGGCCGTGCAGGAGCAGTACCCGAACGTCAGAACCGGCCGCCGGCGGCGGCTCAGCGGCGGCGGCTTCGACGCGGGCAGCGCCGCCGGCCACCGGGCCGACCTGGGCGGCGCCCGGGTCGCAACGGCGCACCGCTCTGAGATCACGGGCTGACCCTCCGCGCGCAGCATCGGGCCCGTCGTGTCAGGGGAGTCGCGGCGGGTTTTGGCTCTTGGCACGGCGGCGCTGGCAGGGAGGCCCCCAGGGCCGACCGGTTCGCCCAGTCTGGCTCGATGAGGCTTCGCTCTGATCGACCCAGACCAGGCGCTGACGGGAGCGACGACGCCCTGGTTTCGCGGACCGGAGTCATGCAGTGGCTCTTCGAAACCATGCACCCGTGCGGGAATATGTGTCGCGCGTGGGCGGCGCAGGCGGCATGCTGCTTGGTGCGGGGCGGCGAGTGACGACCGCCGTGGATGCCCCGCCGGGCCGGCCCCACGTCATCGGGGCCGATGAGGCCGTGGCGTCTTGCCGCGGCGAAGGTGTGGTGGCACCGCGACCGGCCCCATCGCCCACACCTGGAGGGGAGTGTCCCTATCCAGGAGGTGTTTCATGTCGTACCGCGTGCTGTCCACCGAACTATCCGCCCATACGGGGGCGTCGATCCGGCTCTGTGGCTGGGTGCATCGTCGGCGGGTGCTGGCCAAGGTCACGTTCCTGATCGTGCGCGACCGGGCCGGGCTGGCCCAGGTCGTGGTGCCGCCCGGGGTGGCCGTGCCGGGGGAGGAGTCCGTGGTTGAGGTGTCCGGGCGGGTGGTCGCCAACCCGGCCGCGCCCGGCGGGTTCGAGGTGGCGTACGAGGGGATCGAGGTCCTGTCGGTGGCGGAGCCGCCGCCCGTCGAGCTGTTCCGGCCGGCCGTCGAGGCGGGGTTGCCGGCGCTGCTCGACCATGCCGCGGTGAGCCTGCGTCACCCTGCGCGACGGGCCGTGTTCGCGGCGTCCGCGGCGGCGGTCAAGGCGTTCCGGGCGACGCTCGACGAACTCGGGTTCACGGAGGTGCACACGCCCAAGATCGTCGGGTCGGCGACCGAGAGCGGGGCGAACGTGTTCGCGCTCAACTACTTCGGGCGGCCGGCGTACCTCGCCCAGTCGCCGCAGTTCTACAAGCAGACGATGGTCGGGGTGTTCGAGCGGGTCTACGAGGTGGGGCCGGTGTTCCGGGCCGAGCCGCACGACACGTCGCGGCACCTGGCCACGTACACGTCGCTCGACGCCGAGCTCGGTTTCGTGCGCGACCACCGGGACGTGATGGCGGTGTTGTCCCGCGTGGTGCGGGCGATGACGGCGGCCGCCGGGCTGGGCGAGGTGCGGATGCCCGACGAGATCCCGGTGCTGCACTTCGCGGAGGCGCTGAAGATCGCCGGGGCGGCGCCGGACGAGCCCGACCTCGCGCCCGAGCACGAGCGGGCGATCGGGGCGTGGGCGCTGGCCGAGCACGGGTCCGACTTCGTGTACGTCGAGGGGTACCCGATGGCCAAACGGCCCTTCTATACGCACCCGCAGCCGTCCGACCCGCGCTGGTCGAACTCGTTCGACCTGCTGTTCCGGGGGATGGAGCTGGTGACCGGCGGGCAGCGGTTGCACCGCTACGCCGACTACCTCGCCGCGCTCGGGCCGCAGGCGGAGAGCCTCGACGGGTACCTGGCCGCGTTCCGGCACGGGATGCCCCCGCACGGCGGGTTCGCCATCGGGCTGGAGCGGTTCCTGGCCCGGCTCACCGGGGCGGCCAACGTGCGCGAGACCACGCTCTTCCCGCGGGACCTGCACCGGCTGGCGCCGTAAATCGTTTGCCGGTCCAGCAATGATGATCTATAATTTGAAACATGCGTACGAACGGGGACGGTATCTGGGATTCACCGCGCTGATGCATGGGGGCGCGCCCTGTGCGCGTCGTGTTTGCCCAGCTCGTACCGCTGTTGATCAGTTCCGGCGGGGGCTGTGAAGGCATGAGTGATGCGGCCGGCGGGGGGAGATCGCCGGCCGCATTGCCGCATTCGATCCACAGTGGACCGAAGATCCTGTGAAGGTTCCTCGGGCGCTTCGTGCAGGGCGCGGACCGGCCCCGTGGCGGCCTGACACAATGAAGGAGTGATCCCTCGCGAGATCGTGCTCCTCGGGTCCACCGGGTCCATCGGCACCCAGGCGATCGACATCATCCGTCGCAACCCCGACCGGTTCCGGGTCGTCGCGATCGGGGCCGGCGGCGGCAACGTCGACCTCCTGGCCCGCCAAGCCCTCGAGCTCGGCGTCGAGGCCGTCGGGGTGGCCCGGGCCTCCGTCGCCCAGGACCTGCAGCTCGCCTTCTACGCCGAGGCCCAGCGCCGCGGCTGGGCGACCGGCGGCTTCCGGCTGCCGAAGATCCTCGCCGGGCCGGACGCGATGACCGAGCTGGCCGAGTGGCCGTGCGACATGGTGCTCAACGGCGTGGTCGGCTCGCTCGGCCTGGCCCCCACGCTGGCCGCGCTGCGGGCCGGGCGGACCCTGGCCCTGGCCAACAAGGAGTCCCTGGTCGCCGGCGGCCCCCTGGTGCGCGCCGCGGCCAAGCCCGGCCAGATCGTCCCGGTCGACTCCGAGCACTCCGCGCTCGCCCAGGCCCTGCGCGGCGGCGCTCGCGGCGAGGTCCGCCGCCTGGTGCTGACCGCCTCCGGGGGCGCCTTCCGCGGCCGCACCCGCGATCAGCTCGTCGGCGTCACGCCGCAGGAGGCCCTGGCCCACCCGACCTGGGACATGGGGCCGGTCGTCACGATCAACAGCGCCACGCTGGTGAACAAGGGGCTGGAGGTGATCGAGGCGCACGAGTTGTTCGGCGTGCCGTACTCCGCCATCCAGGTCATGGTTCACCCGCAGTCGGTGATCCACTCCCTGGTCGAGTTCACCGACGGCTCCACGCTCGCCCAGTGCAGCCCGCCCGACATGCGCCTGCCGATCGCGCTCGCCCTCGGCTGGCCCGACCGCGTCCCCGACGCCGCGCCGGCGGTCGACTGGACCGCCGCCCACACCTGGGAGCTGCGCCCGCTCGACGAGGAGGCGTTCCCGGCGGTGGCCCTGGCCAAGGCGGCCGGGGAGGCCGGCCGGTGCCGCCCGGCGATCTACAACGCGGCCAACGAAGAGTGTGTTGCCGCCTTCACGGCGGGTGATCTGCCGTTCCTCGGCATCGTGGAGACGCTCGAGCGGACCCTGGGCGAGGCCCCGGATTTTGCCGAACCAGGTACCGTCGATGACGTGCTCGCCGCCGAAACCTGGGCGCGAGCCCATGCCCGTGCGCTCATCGCGGCGGGCGCCGACCGGAGAGGGGCCTGATGACCTTCGCGCTGGGCATTGTCCTGTTCGCCCTGGGCATCCTGATCGCCGTGTCCCTCCACGAGATGGGCCACTTCTGGTCCGCCCGCTGGTTCGGCATGAAGGCGACGCGGTTCTTCATCGGCTTCGGCCCGACGATCTTCGCGTTCAAGCGCAACGGCGTCGAGTACGGCGTGAAGGCCCTCCCGTTCGGGGCGTTCGTGAAGATCGTCGGCATGACCCCCGCCGAGGAGGACATCGACCCCGAGACCGGCAAGTCGGGCGCCGACGACCCGAAGGCCATGTGGCGCTTCCCGGTGTGGAAACGCACGATCGTCATGGCCGCGGGCTCGGTCACGCACTTCGCGCTGGCCCTGATCGTGCTGTGGATCCTCTTCGCCTTCGTCGGCATCCCGGACGGCAGCAAGATCAACGATGTGCCGGTCCGCGTCGGCAGCGTCGCCCAGTGCGTCAGCCCGAAGTACGAGGTGGACCCGGCGACGCACAGCCAGAAGACGTGCGACAAGGACAAGGACCCCAAGAGCCCGGCCGCCCAGCTCGGCCTGCAGCCCGGCGACGTGATCGTCGCCATCAACGGCAAGCAGATCCAGGGCAACCAGGCGCTGCGCGACGAGCTCAAGGCCGACGCCGGCAAGAACGTCGCGGTGCAGTACAAGCGCGGCGACCAGACCCTCTCCGGCAACGCCGACATCCCGGTCGCCGAGCGGCCCAAGCCCGACGTGACCAAGACACCCGACCAGATCACCAAGGATGACCTGGAGCAGGGCGGCATGCTCGGCATCACTGTCGGGTACAAGACCACCGACCTGCCGATCCTGCGGTACGGCCCGGTCGACGGCGCCGGCCAGACCTTCACGGCCACCGCCACCCTCGTCGAGCGCACCTTCGAGTCGCTCAAGGGCATCCCGGAGCGCGTCCCGAACCTGTTCAAGGCCATCCTCGGCGAGAAGCGCGACCCGAACACCCCCGTCAGCGTGGTCGGCGCCAGCCGCATCGGCGGCGAGCTGTTCGAGGCCGGCGACTGGGCGACCCTGCTGTCGCTGTTCGCCACCCTGAACCTGTTCTTCGGCATCTTCAACCTGTTCCCGCTGCTGCCGATGGACGGCGGGCACATCGCGATCGCCTGGTTCGAGCGCGTGCGGTCCTTCATCGCGGCCCGGAGGGGTCGCCCCGACCCGGGCCGCGTGGACTACTACAAGCTGGCCCCGATCACCCTGGGCGTGATCGGTGTCCTCGGCGTCTTCGTCCTGCTGACGGTGACCGCCGACTTCGTCAACCCGATCACGCTGAAATAACTCTCGTTCTCCTCACGCGAAGGTAAGGGCGCATCCTTATGACCGCTGTCAGCCTCGGCCTGCCCGCCGTGCCGCCGCCCTCGCTGGCGCCCCGGCGCAAGTCCCGTCAGATCATGGTCGGCTCGGTGCCCGTCGGCGGCGGCGCCCCGGTGTCGGTCCAGTCGATGTGCACCACCCTCACCGCGGACGTCAACGCCACGCTGCAGCAGATCGCCGAGCTCACGGCGTCGGGCTGCCAGATCGTGCGCGTCGCCGTGCCGAGCCAGGACGACGTCGAGGCCCTGCCGGCCATCGCCAAGAAGTCGCAGATCCCGGTGATCGCCGACATCCACTTCCAGCCGAAGTACGTCTTCGCCGCCATCGACGCCGGCTGCGCCGCGGTCCGCGTCAACCCGGGCAACATCCGCCAGTTCGACGACAAGGTGAAGGAGATCGCCAAGGCCGCCTCCGACGCCGGCGTGCCCATCCGCATCGGCGTGAACGCGGGCTCCCTCGACAAGCGGCTGCTGGAGAAACACGGCAAGGCCACCGCCGAGGCCCTCGTGGAGTCGGCCCTGTGGGAGTGCTCCCTGTTCGAGGAGCACGGCTTCCGCGACATCAAGATCTCGGTCAAGCACAACGACCCGGTCGTGATGATCCGCGCCTACCGCCAGCTCGCCCAGCAGTGCGACTACCCGCTGCACCTGGGCGTCACCGAGGCCGGCCCCGCCTTCCAGGGCACCATCAAGTCCTCCGTCGCCTTCGGCGCCCTGCTGGCCGAGGGCATCGGCGACACCATCCGCGTCTCCCTCTCCGCCCCGCCGGTCGAGGAGATCAAGGTCGGCAACGCCATCCTGGAGTCCCTGGGCCTGCGTGAGCGCGGCCTGGAGATCGTCTCCTGCCCGTCCTGCGGCCGCGCCCAGGTCGACGTGTACACCCTGGCCGACCAGGTCCACGCCGCGCTGGACGGCTTCCCGGCCCCTCTGCGCGTCGCCGTCATGGGCTGCGTGGTGAACGGCCCCGGCGAGGCCCGCGAGGCCGACCTGGGCGTGGCGTCGGGCAACGGCAAGGGCCAGATCTTCGTCAAGGGCCAGGTCATCAAGACCGTCCCGGAGTCGCAGATCGTGGAGACCCTGGTCGAGGAGGCCCTGCGCCTGGCCGAGGAGCAGGGCGTCGACCTGCCGGAGGAACTGCGCGGCGTGGGCCCGTCGGTCACGGTGCACTAGGCACGCCGTCACGCTGCGAATTTCCACCCGTGGTCAACTTGGAGCCATCTGTTACGGTGAATTGAGCAGCGCGCCGCCGCCGGGGTCCGACGCCTGAGTTTCCACTCACCCGCGCCGGCCCTTCTGGACGCGGCCCCTGTCCCCGGATCGCACTGGGAAAGCGTGCCGCGGCCCGGGGCGGGTCGCCCCGGCGAGTGGTGGTTTGCCGGTCGCCGGCAATGGTTAGGGTTGTGGGAGCCTGGGGTTGCGGGGCGCATCACGACGCGGGGGTGAAGCGGGCCCGGGCGAGCGCGCGGTCGTCCGGCGGCGCGCCGTTCACTGGCCCGAGGGTATGTGCAGCCATCCCCCGGCGGATCTGGCAGGCTGGTACGCATGCTGACGGTGGCAGCGCGACTGCTCGGCGACGCCGAGCGCGGGTCGGTGGAGCGGCTGCTCGATCTGGACCCGTTCGGGGGAGCCCAGGTCGCCGAGCGCGTGTCGATGGCCGGGCTCGCCTGGTGGCGGCAGGACGCGCGGATCTTCGGCTACGGGTCGCGGCGCAACCTCGAGTCGCTGTGCTGGATCGGCGCCAATCTCATACCCGTGCACGCGTCGGTGGCCGCGGTGGAGGCGTTCGCCGAAATGGTGGCGAGGGAGCCGCGCGGATGCTCGTCGATCGTCGGCTCGGCGGACGCGGTGCTCGGGCTCTGGTCCCACCTCGCGCCGACGTGGGGGCCCTCCCGGGACGTGCGGCCCAACCAGCCACTCATGGCGATCAGCTCGCCGTCGCCGGTCGCGGCCGATCCCGAGGTCCGGCTGGTCCGGCCCGACGAGATCGACGCGCTGTTCCCCGCCGCCGTCGCCATGTACACCGAGGAGGTCGGGGTCTCGCCGACCGCCGACGGCGGGGAGCGCTCGTATCGCGAGCGGATCGGGGAGCTCGTGCGGGCGCGGCGGGCCTACGCGCGGTTTCACCACGGCCGGGTGATCTTCAAGGCGGAGTTGGCGGTGGTCACGCGGCACACCGCCCAGATCCAGGGGGTCTGGACCGATCCCGAGCTGCGCGGGCACGGGCTGGCCACGGCGGGGATCGCGGCGGTGGTGAGGGACGCGTTGCGCAGGGTGGCCCCATCGGTCAGCCTGTATGTCAACGACTACAACACGGCGGCCCGCCGCGTGTACGAGCGCTGCGGGTTCGAGCAGGTCGGCACGTTCGCGACGGTTTTGTTCTAATCCCGGACAAATCGCCCGTCCGGGGCGCATGATCAACGAGGGACCCCCAACGCAGGCGGCCGAACGAGGGGATGCTCGGATGGGCCAGATGATCCGGCAGATCGGGCCGAACACGACCCGGTACTACTGGTACCCCGGCGACAAGAAAGAGTGGCTGCGCGCCCTGCTCGCGGTGGTGGCCGGCGGGGCGGTGCTCGGGCTCTCGTACCTGTTCCTGCGCAGCTGGCTGGTGTCCACCGTGCTGGGGCTGTCCGCCGCCAGCGGAGTGTTCGGGTTCAACCTCGGGCGGCGGGACCTCGCCGCGGCCGAGGCGCTCAACGCGCGGACGCCCCGGCGCGAGGCGGCCTCCGCGGCCGGGCGGGCCACCTGGCGCGGGCTCGCCGAGGGGGCGGCGGCCGCGTTCGCGGCGCTGATCATCGTGCACCTGCCGGCCACCGGGGTGGTCGCGGACTGGCTGCTGCCGCTGGTGCCGGCGATGGTCGGGGGGCTCTCGCGGCAGGCGGGGCTGCTCACCGTCCGGCTCAGCCATCAGTCCGAGCGGGCCTCCGAGTTCGCCGGGCCGGACGCGGCGCGGCGCGATCCGGAGGAGCGGCGCGATGCCGAGGACGAGCCGACCCGGCGGATGGGCGACGACCCGGATGTGACCGTGGCCGACGCTACGCGGGTCGCGTGAGCGGTGTCCCGCCTACGGTGATGGCGGTAGGTGGCGTGCCAGCGCGGAGCGCAGCGCGGCGCGGCCCGGCCGTGTCAGCCAGATCTCGACGGTGAACGTGTCGCGGCCGTCGCGGACCCTGGGTCGTGGCATCGACGGGCTACCGGCGGGGACCGCGACACCGTCCGGTCCGGTCGGTGTCGCCTCCAGCAGCGGGGTGCCCCAGCGCCGGACGAGGCGCACCGCTTCCAGCGCCGGCCAGCGCACCAGGATCGGATACGAGCCGCGGCTGGCCAGCTCCAGGCCCGCACTGGAGATGCGCAGCCAGTCCCGGCACCACCGCCAGCGCAGCGCGGCGAACGTCGCGGCGTAGACGGTCGACGTGGCAAGGGCGTTGCCGCTCAGCACCAACCACTGCGGCACGGACATCGCGAGGGGTGTGGCTGCCGTCGCGAGGAGCAGCACCACATGCACCACCATGGATATCGCCAGCGCCGCCCCGAACGAGCGCCAGAAGCCGGGCCGGAACGTCACCGCGTCCGCGGCAGGCAGAGGAATCAGTTCGGGGCGCGGCATGACGTCATCGTATCGATGGAGAGCCAGTCATGATCACACCGCCGAAGCGCGCAGACCGCACAGCACGTCCGCGGTACGGGTGCCGGGGGCCGCGGTGTAGAAGACGACCCGCTGGCCCAGCTCGTCGGCGTGGAGCAGCTGGCACTCGAGGACCAGCTCGCCGTACGCGGGATGGGTCAGGGTCTTCACCGTGGTCCGCCGCACGCACACCCGGTGCTCGTTCCAGCGGCGCGTGAACTCCGGGCTCGCGGCGTGCAGCCGGGCGATCAGGGAGCGGATGCCCTCGTCGTCCGGATACCGCACGGACGCGGCCCGCAGGTCGGCCAGCGACTCGTCGGCGAAGGCCAGGACCTCGGGCGGGGAGTCCGGGGCCAGTGGCCAGGGGCCGCAGAATGCGTTCCAGATCATGTTGCGCTCGGGCGGGGGCTCGCCCATCAGCCGGATCGCCATTGCGTTCCAGGCCAGGAGGTCGTACTTCGCGTCGATCACGAACGCCGGGGTGTCGTCGAGCCGGTCGAGGAGGTGGCGGATGCCGGACGAGACGACCTGGCTCGGGCCGGAGGGCGGGCCGGGCTGCTCGCCGGCCAGCTGGAAGAGGTACGCGCGCTCGTCCTCGAACAGCCGCAGCGCCCGGCCGAGGGCGGCGAGCACCTGCCGCGACGGGTGGGGGCCGCGGCCCTGCTCCATCCGCGCGTAGTAGTCCACCGAGATGCCGGCCAGCTGGGCGACCTCCTCGCGGCGCAGGCCCGGCGTGCGGCGGCGCGCGCCCGCGGGCAGGCCCGCGTCGGCCGGGCTGACCCGCGCCCGGCGGTCCCGCAGGAAGTCGGCCAGCAGCGCCCGGTTCATGGCCTTCATCCTGCGCGATCCCGCCTGCCCGAACCAGGGACCGGCGATCCGATGTTCGCCGCGTCTCTCCCGCCGTGCGCCCCCGGGCCCGACGGTGGGAGCCATGACGACCAAGACCGCCCTCGTCACCGGGGGCAACAAGGGCATCGGGCTGGAGATCGCGCGCGGGTTGCGGGCGCTCGGGATGAACGTGCTGCTCGGCGCCCGCGACCCGATCCGCGGCAAGGAGGCGGCCGAGGCGATCGGCGCGACCGCGGTGCCGCTCGACGTGACCGACGAGGACTCGATCGCCCGCCTCGCCGAGCGGCTCGAGGTGCTCGACGTCCTCGTCAACAACGCCGGCATCCTGCTGGAGCGCGGGGCGCCGCCGAGCGGCAGCCCGGTGCAGATGCTGCGGGACACCTTCGCCGTCAACGTCTTCGGCGTGGTGGCCGTGACCAACGCGCTGCTGCCGGCGCTGCGTCGGGCCCCGGCCGCACGGATCGTGAACCTCGGCAGCGGGCTGGGGGCGCTCGCCTACGCCGCCGCCGCGGAGCACGTCTATGCCCGTAATCCGCTCCTGGCGTACAACTCCTCGAAGACGGCCCTGAGCGCGGTGACCCTCGCCTACGCCAACGAGCTGCGCGGGACCCCGATCAAGGTGAACGTCGCCGATCCCGGGTACTGCGCCACCGACCTGAACGGCCACTCCGGCCCCCGCACGCCCGCCCAGGGCGCGGTCGCGGCGATCCGGCTGGCGACCCTGCCCGAAGACGGGCCGACCGGCGGCTTCTTCGACGAGGACGGGCCGGTGCCCTGGTAGCTCACAGCCGGCCGCGCGCGTGGGCGAGCCACGCGGCGGCGGCGGGGCTGGTCGGGCCGGACTGCCGCCAGGCCAGCCCCAGGCGCCCGCGCAGGGACGGGCGCACGATGCGCAGCGCGTGCAGGTGCGCGCGGTGGCGGGCGATGGAGGACGGCAGGATGGCCACGCCCAGGCGGCGCGCGGCCAGCTGCTCCAGCACCGCGGGGGAGCCCGCCTCGAACGCCACCCGGGGCGTGAAGCCGGCCGCGGCGCACGCCTCCTCGAGGATGGCGCGGATGGCGCCACCGCGCGGCAGGCAGATCAGCGCGCGGTCGCGCAGCGCGGTCAGCGGGATCGTGTCCCGGTCGGCGAGCTCGTGCCCGGGCCACACGGCGGCGTCGATGGCCTCGTCGCTGACCACGTCGACGCCCAGGCCGGCCGGGTCGGTGGCGCCGAGGGCGACGATCGCCGCGTCCAGGCGGCCCTCGAGCACGGCGGCGACGAGCCGCTCGGACGCATCCTCGACCATCGTGATCTCGACCAGCGGGTGGCGGGCGTTGAAGTCGGCGAGGATGCCGGCCAGGTCGACGGCGTGCGAGGTGACCGTGCCGATCGCGACGCGCCCGCGCGTGAGGCCGGTCAGCTCGTCGACGGCCTGGCGGGCGCCGTCCACCGCGGCCAGCGCGGCGCGGGCGTAGGGCAGCACGGCTTGCCCGGCCGCGGTCGGGCGCACCGCGCGGGCGGAGCGGTCCAGCAGCGGCTGGCCGAGCTCCCGTTCCAGCTTGCGAATCTGCGCGCTCACGCCCGGCTGGGCGATGCGCAGCCGCGCGGCCGCGCGGGTGAAGCCGCCCTCCTCGATGACCGCGACGAGATACTCCAGCTGGTGCAGCTCCATAACCAATGATTCTAGATCCGATCGGAAAACGTTCTTGGAGTTCTGAACGCGGGCACGGCACGGTGGAGACATGACCATCAAGGCCGAGACACCCGAGGACATCAGCCGCCTGTTCGTCGAGCGGGCCAACACCGGCGACGTGGACGGGCTCGTCGAGCTCTACGAGCCGGACGCCGTCCTCGCCTACCCGCCGGGGACCACCAGCGTCGGGCACGACGCGATCCGGGCCGTGTTCGCGACGATGCTCGAGCGCGTCCCCAGGTTCGAGCTGGAGGACGCCCTGCCGACCATCCACCACGGCGACCTCGCGCTGACCTCCACCGCGGCCAAGGACGGCACGGGCGGCCGCGTGCAGATCGTGCGCCGCCAGGCCGACGGGGGCTGGCGCCGGGTGATCGACCGGCCGGAGCAGAGCAGCTAGTTAAACCCGGATTCGGGTCATGTCGGGGTCGTACAGCGGATCCTGGCGAACCACGCCCGGCACCCAGCGGTCGAAGACGCTCACGTCGACCGGGGTGCCGGCGGGGACGTCCCCGGGCAGGTAGGCGAAGGCGATCGAGGCGCCGACCCGGTAACCGAACCCGCCCGACGTGACCCGCCCGGCCGGCACGCCGTTGATGCGCACCGGCTCGCCGCCCAGGCAGACCGTGCCCGGATCGTCCAGCACCAGGCAGCGCAGGCGGCGCGGCGGCGGCCCGGCCGCGCGCGCCGCCAGCAGCGCATCGCGGCCCAGGAACGGCTTGTCCAGGCGCACGAACGGGCCCAGGCCGGCGGCGAAGGGGTCCGTGTCGGTGGTGAGGTCGCTGCCCCACACCCGGTAGCCCTTCTCCAGCCGCATCGAGTCGATCGCGCGGTAGCCGCCCGGGCGCAGGCCGGCCCCGCCGCCGGCCTCGAGCAGCAGGTCCCACAGGGTCAGCACGTATTCGGTCGGGGCGTAGAGCTCCCAGCCGAGCTCGCCGACGAACGTGACGCGCTGGGCGAGGACGGGGACCGGGCCGACGAAGAGGCGCTCGGCCCGCATGAACGGGAAGTCCAGCGGCGTGTCGGTGAGCGGCTGCAGGATGTCGCGGGCGCGGGGGCCCCACAGGCACAGGCAGCCGTGGGCGCCGGTGACGTCGTCGACGAGCGCGTCCGCGCCCGCGGCGTGCTTGCGGATCCAGTCGGCGTCGCGCACGCCGCTGGCCGTGCTCGTCACGACGCGGAAGTGGGCGTCGGCCAGCCGGGTGACCGTCACGTCGGCCTCGATGCCCCCGCGGGCGTTGAGCATCTGGGTGTACGTCATGCCGCCCACCGGCCGGTCGACGTCGTTGGCGCACAGGTGCTGCAGCAGGCCCAGCGCGCCCGGGCCGCGCACGTCGAGCTTGGCGAAGGACGACTGGTCGAACAGCCCGGCCGCCGACGCGGTCGCGGCCACCTCGCCGGCGATCGCCGGGGACCAGTGCCGCCCGGCCCAGCCCTTGGGGCGCTGGGCCTGCGGGGTGAGCGCGGCGTTGGACTCGAACCAGTTGGCCCGCTCCCAGCCGGCCTTCTCGCCCAGGGCGGCGCCCAGGCCGGCCAGCCGGGGCCAGACGGCGGAGCGGCGCAGCGGCCGCGCGGTCGCCCACTCCTGGCCGGGGTAGATGACGTCGTAGTACCGGGAGTAGCCGTCCAGCGCCCGCGCGGACGCCCAGCGGCGCGACGCGCTGTAGGCGCCGAAGCGGCGGACGTCCATCGTGGACACGTCGTACTCCGGCGTGCCGCCGGCGATCCACTCGGCCATCACCTTGCCGACGCCACCGGCCGCGGCCAGTCCGTGCACGCAGAAGCCGGCGGCCACCCACAGGCCGGCGACCGGGGTCTCGCCGAGCAGGAACTCCCCGTCCGGGGTGAACGCCTCCGGGCCGTGCACGACGCGGGCCATCTCCAGCTCGCGCGGCGCGGGGACGCGGTGGCGGGCGTTGGCCCACGACTCGGCGAAGGTGGCGAGGTCGGGCTCGAAGAGGGTGCGCGGCGCGTCCAGCGGGGCGCTGGACTCCGGGCGCCACAGCGCGGGCTCGCGCACGTATCCGCCGACCAGCAGCGCGGTGTCGTCGGCGCCGCGGAAGTACACGATGCGGTCCGGGTCGCGCACCGTCGGCACGGCGTCGGTCGAGCCGCCGCCCGGGAGCGGTTCGGTCACGACGTACTGGTGCTTGATGGGCACGATCGGCAGCTCGACGCCGGCGAGCCGGGCGACGTGGCCCGCGGCCGCGCCGGCGGCGTTGACGACCACCTCGGCGGCGATCGGGCCGGCCGGGGTCATGACGCCGCGGACCCGGCCGCCCTCCACGGCGATGCCGGTGACCTTCGTGCCGGTGACGATGCGCACGCCCAGGCGCTCGGCCCCGGCGGCCAGCGCGGCCGCGAGGCGGGCCGGCTCCAGCCAGCCGTCGCCGGGCAGCCAGCCGGCCAGGCGCACGTCGGCGACGTTGAGCAGCGGCAGCCGCTCGAGCGTCTCGGCCGGCCCGAGCAGCGCCATGTCCAGGCCGTAGGTGGTGGCGGAGCTCGCCTGGCGGCGCAGCTCCTCGACCCGCTCGGGCGTCGTGGCCAGGCGCAGGCCGCCGACGCCGCGCCAGCCGGGGTCGAGGCCGGTGAGCTCGCGCAGCTCGGCGTAGAGGCCGGAGGAGTACATGATCATGCGGGTCTGGCTGACCGTCGAGCGCAGCTGGCCGACGAATCCGCGGAGTGCCACGTCGTGCCCTCGGTGAGCTCGTGCTGTTCGAGCAGCAGCACGTCGGTCCAGCCGAGGCGGGCGAGGTGGTACGCGATGGAGCATCCGGCCACGCCGCCGCCGACCACGACCGCGCGGGCGGCGCGGGGCGGCTCCGACTCGATCGACATCGCCTGATTGTGAACCCGGCGGTGTACCGCAGAAAAGGTCTGAACGTGTGCCAACTGTTTCCGGCCGGTAAACGTGAGGATCGCTCTTGACGAGCGGCTGACGGCGGCGTTAACTCTGTCCCACTATGACGTCGATCACTTCGAGCCGGCCAGGCTCAAGGCGGTAAAGGCCTGGCTTCGCCCGAATTCGGCGCGGCGAAGGGGCCGGATGCCATGAGTGCGGTGCCATCGGTCGCGGACCTGCTGCAGCGGGTCCCGTCGTGGGTGGGTCGCGCGGTCGCGTGGCGCCGGCTCGAGGGCGGCCTGTCGCACCACGTGTACCGCGTGGACGTCGACGGCGTGCCGTACGTGCTGCGGGTGCTCGAACCGGCCGTGTCCGCGGCCGGGCTCGGCGTCGCGCCGGAGCAGGAGATCGCCAACACCCGCGCGGCCGCGGCGAGCGTGGGCGCCCGGGTCTACGCCGAACTGCCCGACGTCCCGGCGATCGTGCTCGAGTTCCTGCCAGGGCGCACCCTCTCGGCGGCCGAGGTGCGCCGCCCGGAGGTGATCCCGGCGCTGGCCGCGGCGTGCCGCCGGCTGCACGCCGGGCCGGCCTTCGGCAACGACTTCGACATCTTCGCCAAGCGCGAGGAGCTGCTGGGCGTCTGCGCGCGGCACGAGCTGCCGCTCCCGGGCGGCTACACCGACCATTCGTCCACAGTGGACGAGATCCGGGCGGCGCTCGCGGAGGCGGCGCTGCCCGCCGTACCGTGCCACAACGATCTCCTCGCGGAGAACTTCATCGCGACGTCCAGCGGCGTGCGGATCGTCGACTACCAGCTGTCCGGCAACAACGACCCGGCGTTCGAGCTCGGCGACATCGCGGCCGAGGCGGACTACGACCCGGACCAGGCCGGCCTGCTCGCCGGTGCCTACTTCGGCCAGGCGCTCACGCCGGCGCTGCTGGCCCGGGTCCGGCTGTTCCAGATCGCGTCCAACGTCACCTGGGCGCTGTGGTTCACCGTCCACCATGGACTCCTGGCCGCCGCCCGCGGCGAGGGCGCGGTGGGCTTCGACTACGACGCGGAGGCGGCCGACAAGTGGGGCCAGGCGCGGAGCGCGCTGGAGGACCCCGGGCTCGGGCGCCTGCTCGGCACGGTGACGGGAAGGAACACACCCACCCCCAACACCTAGGAGGTGCCCATGACGGCTACGTCGACGCAAGCCGATGACGACGAGAAGCGTCTCGCCGAGCTGGGCTACAAGCAGGAACTGCGGCGCAAGTGGAGCGGGTTCTCCAACTTCGCCATCTCGTTCTCCATCATCTCGATCCTCGCCGGGTGCTTCACCACCTTCGGCCAGGCCTGGATGAACGGTGGCCCGATCGCCATCTCCTGGGGCTGGCCGCTCATCTCGATCTTCATTCTGATCATCGGCTTCTGCATGTCGGAGCTGGTCTCGGCGTTCCCGACCGCGGGCGGCATCTACTGGTGGGCGGCCCGGCTGGGCAAGCCGGTGCACGGCTGGTTCACCGGGTGGCTCAACCTCGTCGGCCTGGTCGCCGTCACCGCGTCGGTCGACTACGGCTGCGCGACGTTCCTGAGCTTCGTGCTCGAGGCCTACACCGGCTGGGACAGCACGAATCTCAACCTCACGTTCCTGCTGTTCGCGATCATCCTTGTCGCGCACGTGGCCATCAACATCTGGGGCCACCACATCATCGACGTGCTGCAGAACGTGTCGGTGTGGTGGCACGTGGCGGGCGCGGCCACGATCGTGCTGATCCTGGTCTTCGTGCCGACGAAGCACCAGAGCCTGCAGTTCGTGTTCACCGAGCGCTTCAACCACTCCGGATACTCCAGCAGCACGTACTGGTTCCTGGTGCTGCCGCTCGGGTTCCTGCTCACGCAGTACACCATCACGGGGTTTGATGCTTGTGCCCACGTTTCGGAGGAGACTATCGGCGCCTCCAAGGCGGCCGCGAAGGGCCTGTGGCAGTCCATCTTCTACTCGGCCATCGGCGGGTGGATCCTGCTGCTGGCGTTCCTCTTCGCCGCGACCGACGTGGACGCCATCACCGAGGGCGGCGGTTACTCCACCTACGTCTTCAAGACGGCGCTGAGTCCCGGCTTCTACAAGGCCGTCATCGTCATCTCCACGGTCGGGCAGTTCTTCTGCGGGATGAGCTGCATCACCAGCATGTCGCGCATGACGTACGCGTTCAGCCGCGACCGCGCGGTGCCCGGCTGGCGGTTGTGGTCCAAGGTGAACCGCAACGGCACCCCGGTCAACGCCATCGTCGGCGCCTCGGTCGCCGGCCTGGTGCTGACCCTGCCCGCGCTGTGGAAGAGCCCGAACGGCCAGCCGACCGCGTTCTACGCCGTGGTCTCGGTCGCCGTGATCGGCCTCTACCTCGCCTTCCTCATCCCGATCTATCTGCGGCTGCGGATCGGCGACAAGTTCGTGCCCGGCCCGTGGACGCTCGGCAGCAAGTACAAGGTGCTCGGCTGGATCGCCGTGACCGAGATCGTCGTGGTGTCGATCTACTTCATCCTGCCGTTCACGCCCGCCGCGATCCCGGGCAACGACGGCTTCACCTGGACCGCGGTGAACTATGCGCCGCTGGCCCTGGTGCTGGTCATCGGCGGCGCCGCGCTGTGGTGGGCGGTGTCGGCCAAGCACTGGTTCAAGGGCCCGATCCGCACGATCGACGAGGCGGTCGCCGAGGACACGGCGGCCGTGACGGAGTAGGAGATGATGGTCCCGGGCCGCGCGGTCGCGTGCCGGCCCGGGACCATCGCGGGGAGGTCGGATGCCGGTGGCTGCGGAGCCCTTGTCGGGCGTGCCGATGTGGCGGCCGGTCCGGGGCGGCAACGCCTTCGAGATCACCGTCGCCCGGCTGGCCCAGGCGATCCGGCTCGGGCTGGTGCCGGTGGGGGAGCGGCTCCCGCCCGAGCGCGAGCTGGCCGAGCGGCTGCAGGTCAGCCGGGTCACGCTGCGGGAGGCGATCGCCGCCCTGCGCGAGGCCGGCTTCCTGGAGTCGCGCCGGGGCCGCTCCGGCGGCACGTTCGTGGTCCGGGCCAACGGCGAGCCGACCGCGGCCGAGCCGGCCCGCGACGCCGCGGAGCTGGCCCGGGAGATGGGCGACGCGCTGCACGACGCGCTGGACTTCCGGCGGGTGCTAGAGCCGGGCGCGGCCGCGCTGGCCGCGACCCGCGCGCTGGCCGCGCCGGACCGCGCGCACCTGGTCGCGTGCCTGGCTGCCGCGCGGACGCGCGACCCGCTCACCCGGCGGGTCAACGACTCGCGGCTGCACCTGGCGATCGCCGCGGCCGGCGGCTCCACGTCGGTGGCGGCCGCGATCGCCGACGTACAGCTGCGCCTGGACCGCCTCCTCGCGGCGATCCCGGTGCTGCGGCGCAACCTCGACCACTCCGACGCCCAGCACGAGCGCGTGGTCGAGGCGATCCTGGCCGGCGACCCGCACGTGGCGCGCAGCGAGATGGAGGAGCACTGCGACGCCACCGCGGCGCTGTTGCGCGGCCTGCTCGGTTGAGTTTATGGTTTCTTTCCAGACCTTTAGGGGACGGGACGTCGGATGTTGACCGTGGAGCAGCTGCGCATCGCCGTTGACGAGGGCGATATCGACACCGTCATCGTGGCGATCACCGACATGCAGGGCCGGCTGCAGGGCAAGCGCTTCCACGCCGCGCACTTCCTGGCCGACGTCGTCGCGCACGGCACCGAGGGCTGCAACTACCTGCTCGCCGTCGACGTGGACATGAACACGGTGGACGGCTACGCGATGTCCTCCTGGGCCGGCGGCTACGGGGACTTCGCGATGATCCCCGACTTCGCCACCTTGCGCCGCGTCCCGTGGCATCCCGGCACCGCGCTGGTCCTCGCCGACCTGCGGCTGCTGTCCGGCGGCCCGGTCACCGCCTCGCCCCGCCAGATCCTGCAGGCCCAGCTGGCCGCGCTCGGGGGCGCCGGGTTCGCCGCCTACACGGGCACCGAGCTCGAGTTCATCGCGTTCCGGGAGTCCTACGAGGACGCGTTCCGGCAGGGGTACCGCGACCTGACCCCCGTGACCCTGTTCAACTCCGACTACTCGCTGTTGCAGACCGCGCGCGTGGAGCCGCTGCTGCGCCGGATCCGCAACGAGATGGCCGGCGCCGGGCTCGTGCCGGAGAGCGCCAAGGGCGAGTGCAACCTCGGGCAGCTGGAGATCGCGTTCCGGTACGACGCCGCGCTGCCCAACGCCGACGGGCACGTGCTGTACAAGAACGGCGCGAAGGAGATCGCCGCGCAGGAGGGCGTCTCCATCACCTTCATGGCCAAGCCCAACGCCCGCGAGGGCAACTCCTGCCACATCCACTTCTCGCTGCGCTCGGTCGCGGACGGGCGCCCGGCCGTGGCCGGGGACGGGCCGCACCACCTGTCGCCGGTGTTCGCCTCCGCGATGGCCGGCATCCTGGCCACGATGCGCGAGTTCACCCTCTTCTACGCGCCGAACATCAACTCGTACAAGCGCTTCCAGGCCGGCTCGTTCGCCCCGACCGCGGTGCGCTGGGGCCTGGACAACCGCACCTGCGCGCTGCGCCTCGTCGGGCACGGCCCGTCCATGCGGGTCGAGAACCGGGTGCCGGGGGCCGACGTGAACCCGTACCTGGCCATCGCGGCCATGGCGGCGGGCGCGCTGCACGGCATCCGCAACGGGCTGGCGCTGGAGGACGTGTACACCGGCAACGCGTACGAGGACGCCGCCGCCCCGCGGGTGCCGGCCACGCTGCGCGAGGCGCTGCGGCTGTGGGAGGGCAGCGCGGCCGCGCGGGAGGCGTTCGGCGAGGACGTCGTCGCGCATTACGCCAACATGGCCCGCATCGAGCTGGCAGCGTTTGACGCGGCGGTCACCGACTGGGAGCTGACCCGAGGCTTCGAGCGGCTGTAGGCGCTGGTTCCGGCGGCTTCGGGAGTGGTTCCGGGCGTTTCAAGAAGGTCAGGAAGGTTCTGCATGCACGACGTCATCTCGCCGGTCACCGAGGAGGTCGTCGCGACGGTTCCGTCGCTGACCGAGGAGGAGACCGACGCCGCGATCGAGCGCGCCCATGCCGCGTTCGCCACCTGGCGCGCGGTCGCGCCCGGCGACCGCGCGCGGCTGCTGCGCCGCTTCGCCGCGGTGGTCGACGCCCACAACGAGGAGCTGGCCCAGCTCGAGGTGCGCAACGCCGGGCACACCATCGGCAACGCCCGCTGGGAGGCCGGCAACGTCCGCGACGTGCTGCACTACTACGCCGGCGCCCCCGAGCGGCTCAGCGGCCGCCAGATCCCCGTCCCCGGCGGGCTCGACGTCACCTTCTACGAGCCGCTGGGCGTGGTCGGCGTCATCGTGCCCTGGAACTTCCCCATGCCGATCGCCGGCTGGGGCTTCGCGCCCGCCCTCGCGGCCGGCAACACGGTCGTGCTCAAGCCGGCCGAGCTCACCCCGCTGACCGCGATCCGGCTCGGCGAGCTGGCCCTGGAGGCCGGGCTGCCGGAGGGCGTGTTCACGGTACTGCCGGGCAAGGGCTCCGTCGTGGGCCAGCGCTTCGTCACCCACCCGCTCGTGCGCAAGGTCTGCTTCACCGGCTCCACCGAGGTCGGCAAGCGCATCATGGCCGGCTGCGCCGAGCAGGTGAAGCGGGTGACCCTGGAGCTGGGCGGCAAGAGCGCCAACATCGTCTTCGCCGACGCGGACCTCGCCAAGGCGGCCGCGTCCGCGCCCGGGTCCGTCTTCGACAACGCCGGCCAGGACTGCTGCGCGCGGTCGCGGCTGCTCGTGCAGGCGAGCGTCTACGACGAGTTCATGGGGCTGCTGGAGGAGTCGGTCAAGGCGTTCCGGTGCGAGGACCCGGCCCTGGACAGCGCCCAGATGGGCCCGCTCATCTCGGCCGGCCAGCGCGACACGGTGCGCTCCTTCGTCTCCGACGACGCGGTCGCCTTCCGCGGCAGCGCCCCCGGCGGCCCCGGCTACTGGATGGCCCCGACCGTGCTGACCGCCCGCTCGACCCAGGACCGGCACTGGCGCGAGGAGATCTTCGGCCCCGTCCTGTCGGTGCTGCGCTTCGACGACGAGGACGAGGCGGTCCGGCTGGCCAACGACACCGAGTACGGCCTGTCCGGCTCGATCTGGACCCGCGACCTGGGCCGCGGCATCCGCGTCGCCCGCGGCGTGGAGTCGGGCAACCTCAGCGTCAACTCGCACTCCTCGGTGCGCTACTGGACCCCGTTCGGCGGGGTCAAGCAGAGCGGCCTCGGCCGCGAGCTCGGCCCGGACGCGGTCGCCGCGTTCAGCGAAGTCAAGAACGTCTTCTTCAGCACGGAGGTATAGGTGCAACGTCTGCAGGACCGCGTCGCGGTCATCACCGGGGCCGGCAGCGGCATCGGCCTCGCGACCGCGCGGCGCTTCGCGTCCGAGGGCGCCAAGGTGGTCGCGGTCGACCTCAACGAGGACGCCGGCAAGGCCGCCGCGCAGGAGGTGGGCGGCGAGTTCGTCGCCGTCGACGTGGCCGACGAGGCCGCGGTCAAGGCCCTCTTCGACGGCGTCGCCGAGCGCTACGGGCGGCTGGACATCGCGTTCAACAACGCCGGCATCTCCCCGCCCGACGACGACTCCATCCTCGACACCGGCCTCGAGGCGTGGGAGCGCGTGCTGAAGGTCAACAGCACCAGCGTGTACTTCTGCTCCAAGTACGCCATCCCGCACATGCTCGCCCAGGGCAAGGGCTCGATCATCAACACGGCCAGCTTCGTGGCCCTGCTGGGTGCGGCGACCTCGCAGATCGCCTACACCGCCTCCAAGGGCGCCGTGCTGTCCATGACCCGCGAGCTCGGCGTGCAGTTCGCCCGGCAGGGGGTGCGGGTCAACGCGCTGTGCCCCGGCCCGATCGCCACCCCGCTGCTCATGGAGCTCTTCGCCAAGGACCCGGAGCGGGCCCAGCGCCGCCTCGTGCACGTGCCGATGGGCCGCTTCGGCACCCCGGAGGAGATCGCGGGCGCGGTCGCGTTCCTGGCCAGCGACGACGCGTCGTTCATCACCGCCTCGACGTTCCTCGTCGACGGCGGCATCACCGGCGCCTACGTCACGCCGCTGTGAGCGCGCGCCCGCTCGTCGGGATCACCGCCTACGCGGAGCCGGCCCGGTGGGGCGTCTGGGATACCCGCGCGGTGCTGATCCCGGAGGCCTACGTGCGGATGGTGCGGGCGGCCGGGGCGCGCCCGGTCGTGCTGCCGCCGGACGACCTCGGCGGCCCCGCGGACGCGGCCGGCCTTATCGCCCGCCTCGACGGCCTCGTGCTGGCCGGCGGGGCCGACATCGAGCCGTCCCGCTACGGTGCGGCCGCGCACCCGGCCACGAAGACCCGGCCCGACCGCGACGCGGGCGAGCTGGCCGTACTCGCCGCGGCGCTGGAGGCCGACCTGCCGATCCTCGGCGTGTGCCGGGGCATGGAACTGCTCGCCGTGGCCTACGGCGGCGCCCTGATCCAGCACCTGCCGGACCGGCTGGGCAGCGAGCGGCACCAGCCGGCCCCCGGGGTGTACGGCGCCCACCCGGCCCGCTTCGCGCCCGGCTCCCGGGCCGAGGCCGTGTTCGGGCCGGTCGCCGAGGTCAACTCGTACCACCACCAGGCGGTCGAGAAGGCCGGCACCCTGGAGGTGACCGGCTGGGCCGACGACGAGGTCGTCGAGGCGGTCGAGGACCCCGCGCGGCGCTTCGTCCTCGGGGTGCAGTGGCACCCCGAGGAGGCCGGTGATGTGCGGCCCTTCGCCGCGCTGGTCGCCGCGATCTGAACTAGGTTCGGACGTATGCGGATCGGGTTCGGACTGCCGGTGTCGGGCACGTGGGCCACGCCAGGCCCCCTCGGGCGGGTCGCGGTGGCGGCCGAGCGGGAGGGGTACGACTCCCTCTGGAGCTTCCAGCGGCTCCTCGTCGACGCCGGCCAGCAGCTCGAGCCCGTGTATCGCAGCGTGCTGGACCCGCTGGTGGCGCTGGGCTATGCCGCCGCCCTGACCGAGCGCGTCCGGCTCGGGGTGGCGGTGCTCAACCTGCCTTTCGTCTCGCCCGCGTACGTCGCCAAGCAGGCCGCCACGCTGGACGTGCTCAGCGGCGGGCGGATCGACCTGGGCCTCGGCACCGGCTGGTCGGCGGCCGAGTTCACGGCCACCGGCGCCCAGGGCGACAAGCGGGCCGCGCGGTCGCGCGAGTACGTCGCCGCGCTGCGCACCCTCTTCCGCGACGAGGTGAGCGATTTCACTGGCGAGTTCTACACCGTGCCGCCCAGCCGCATGGCGCCCCGGCCGGTGCAGGCGGGCGGCGTGCCGATCCTGCTCGGTGGCTCCGTGCCGGCCGCGCTGCGCCGGGCCGGGGAGATCGCCGACGGCTGGATCAGCCGCAGCGCGCACGACCTGACCCAGATCCACAAGGACGTGGCGCTGGTGCGCGCGGGCGCGGAGAAGGCCGGGCGCGACCCGGACGAGGTGCGCATCGTGTGCCGCGGCGTGCTGTTCCGGCCCGAGCGGGGCCTGCTCGACGGGTCCTGGGAGAAGATCCGCGAGGACGTCGCGTGGCTCGGCACCCAGGGCGTCACCGAGGTCTTCTACGACCTCAACTGGGATCCGCTGGTGGCCGGCGAGGACGTGGACCCGGTCGCGGCCGAGGAGCGGGCCATGGACATCCTGCACAACCTCAGCCCGATGGGACTAAGTTGAGCTCATGTCGCGACCGGTCATCGGCCTGACCACATACGCCGAGGAAACCCGCTTCGGCCTGAACGACACCTTCTCCGCGGTCCTGCCGCTGTCCTACGTGCACGCGGTGCACGCCTCGGGCGGCCGGGCGGTCCTCGTCACCCCGGACGACCCCGACATCGACGTGCTCGACGGCCTCGACGGGATCATGTTCACCGGCGGCTCCGACGTGAACCCCGACCTCTACGGCGAGCCTCCGCACGCCACGACCAAGGTCAAGCCGGAGCGCGACGCCGCCGAGCTGCTGCTCATGCGGGCGGCGCTCGCCGCCGACCTGCCGCTGTTCGGCATCTGCCGGGGCATGCAGCTCATGTGCGTGGCCTATGGCGGGCGGCTGCACCAGCACCTGCCCGACGTGCTCGGCCACCACAACCACCGGCCGGTGAGCGGGCCGAAGTTCGGCGAGCACCCGGTGCGGCTGGCGCGGGGCTCCCGCGCGGCGGCGGTGCTGGGCGACGCGGTGATCGTCAACTCGTTCCACCACCAGGGCTGCGCCGACCCGGGCCGCCTCGCGCCGACCGGCTGGTGCCCGGAGGACGACCTCATCGAGGTCGTCGAGGACCCGTCGAAGACGTTCGCGCTCGGCGTGCAGTGGCACCCCGAGGACACGACGGACTTCCGCCTCTTCGAGGCCTTCGTGGCCGCCGCCCGCGCTCGCCGGGACAGCGTAGCCATACGGCCATAACAAAGGGCTAGTCGCCCGTGCGGTGCTCGATGCGCAGGCCGGGCGCGCTCTCGCGGTAGTCCTCGCGGTCGTCGGAGTCCTGCAGTACGGCCTCGGCCTGGGCCTTCGGGTCATCGCTGCCGGCGGTGCGCTCCTCCGGCAGCAGGCGGGCGCGTTCGCGGATGCGGTTGTCGTCGATCATGCCTGGGTGGTTACCCGGACAGGGTGGAGTTGATGCGCGTTAGGCTTCTGGCCATGAAGGTTCGCGCCCCGCTCGCCCCCGGCACGCAGACTCCATGGCGGCAGGTGCCCGCCAACATCGTGCGACCCGAGTACGTCGGCAAGCGCGCGCCCGCCAAGCATCGCGGATCGGACGTGCAGCCGCCGGAGATCATCGAGCGGATGCGCGTCGCCGGGAAGCTGGCCGCGCAGGCGACCGCGCTGGCGGGGGAGCACGCCCGGCCCGGGATCACCACCGACGAGGTCGACCGCGTGGTGCACGAGTTCCTGTGCGACCACGGGGCGTACCCGTCGACGCTGGGTTACAAGAGCTTCCCGAAGTCGTGCTGCACCTCGCTCAACGAGGTCATCTGCCACGGCATCCCGGACTCGACCGTGATCGAGGACGGCGACATCCTCAACGTCGACGTGACCGCGTTCATCGGCGGGGTGCACGGCGACACCAACCAGACGTTCTGCGTCGGCGACGTCGCCGAGGAGGACCGGCTGCTGGTCGAGCGGACCCGCGAGGCGATGATGCGCGGCATCCGCGCGGTCGCGCCCGGGCGCCCGCTGAACGCGATCGGCCGGGTGATCGAGGCGTACGCCAAGCGCTTCCACTACGGCGTGGTGCGCGACTTCACCGGCCACGGCATCAACGAGGTCTTCCACACCGGGCTCTACGTGCCGCACTACGACAACCCGCGGCTCACCACGATCATGGAGCCCGGGATGACGTTCACCATCGAGCCGATGATCACGCTGGGGACGCACGAGTACGACATGTGGAAGGACGGCTGGACCGTCGTCACCAAGGACCGCAAGTGGACCGCCCAGTTCGAGCACACGATCCTCGTGACGGAGGACGGGTACGAGATCCTGACGCTGCCGTGAGCGGGGGTCGCTCACCGTGGGCTCAGCTTTTCGCGTCGTTGCCGGAGCGGAGCGGGGGTAGCGGCGTGAGCCACCCGGCGGCGGACGACGCGCACCATCACTCCGACGTCTCGGGCGGGTGGCTGCGGGCCGCGGTCTTCGGGGCGATGGACGGGCTGGTCACCAACATCGCGCTGATCGCCGGGGTCGGCGGGGGCGGGGTCGCCCCGCGCGACATCCTGCTCACGGGCTCGGCCGGGCTGGTGGCCGGCGCGATCTCCATGGGGCTGGGCGAGTTCACCAGCGTCCGCGCGCAGAACGAGCAGGTCGCGGCCGAGGTGCTCAGGGAGCGTCAGGAGCTGCAGCGGTACCCCGAGGCAGAGGCCGCCGAACTGGCGCGCATCTGGCAGGAGCGCGGCGT
Source organism: Dactylosporangium sp. NPDC051485 (assembly GCF_040682015.1). Classification (NCBI taxonomy): domain Bacteria; kingdom Bacillati; phylum Actinomycetota; class Actinomycetes; order Micromonosporales; family Micromonosporaceae; genus Dactylosporangium; species Dactylosporangium sp. NPDC051485. The sequence continues at coordinate 5,182 of NZ_JBFAZW010000116.1, read as the reverse complement.
GCCGGCCGACCTGGCGCTCGAGGTGGCCACGATCCTGGGGCGCAACCCCGACGCGGCCGTGCGCGTGCACGCGCAGGAGGAGCTGGGCGTCGACCCGGTCGACGTGCCGTCACCGTGGACGGCGGCGATCTCCTCGTTCGTCTGCTTCTCGCTGGGGGCCCTCGTCCCGCTGCTGCCGTATCTGCTCGGCGCGGCGTCGTTGCCGGTGGCGCTGGGAGCGGGCGGGGCGGGGCTGTTCGTGGCGGGCGCGCTCGTCGCCCGCTTCACCCGTCGCCCCTGGTGGAGTGCGGGGGCCTGGCAGCTGCTGCTGGGAGCGGCGGCGGCCGGGGCCACCTATCTGATCGGTCATCTCATCGGGGTGTCGGTATAGGTCTCGCGGCCTGAGCCGTCCCGGGATCCGGTGGTTCCCCGGGACGGCAGGCTCACGAGACGGCGTTTGGTCGTTGAACGATGCGGCACTTGCTCAACGACGCGGCTGCATCGTCGGACCGGCCCACGCGGTGCGGCGCATGATCGGGTCCTCCTCTCGTCTTGACGCTCGTGGCGTGATGCAACGATCGTCGCCTGCCCGGCTCCCCGGCGGGGGGACCCGCGGGAGCAGTGGCACGACTTCGGGAGTCCTCGGAGCTCTACTCGGGTTTGCCCGGAAATGCCGGCACCAGCGGGGTGGTTCCGGCGGCCTTGCGCAGGCCCACGCCGCGCGCCGTGCAGTCGACGAGGGCGTCGAGCGCCAGCTTGCGTACGTCGCCGTCGGTGGCCGGCAGGGCCAGGCGCCACTGGGCCGCCGTGCGGTCCTCCAGCAATGCCGCGAGCTTCAGCGCGGAGGCGCGGTCGGTGACGGCGAACGGCAGCTGGTAGGACGGGGCGGTCGGCGGCGGGCTGACCCCGGCCCCGGCCAGCCGGACGGTGAGCGCGTCGCGGCGGGTGCGGTGGGCGTTGTCGGCGTTGTGGGCCAGGCCGGACGTCGCGGCGTCGAGCTTGGCGCCGAGCACCCCGTAGCCGTAGATGGCGGCGTGCTCGGCCTGCAGCGCGGCCACGAGCCGCTCGTCGGCGGGGGTCAACTCAGCACCTCCTGGTGGCCGGCCCGGCAGGCGGCGATGGAGCCCAGCAGCGCGGCGCGGTAGGACGGTGCGGCCAGGCAGGCGGCCTCCGCGTCCTGGCGGGCGGACTTCTCGCGGGCGGCGAGGTCGGACAGCGCAGCGCTCTGCTCGGTCGGCACGGGCGCGGACGCGGCGGCGCTCGGGCCGGCCGACTCCGACGCCGCCGGGAACGGCCCCTTCTCGGGCACGCCGATCTCGCGGGCCAGCGCGACGACGTGCTGCGCGTGGTCCTCCTGCAGCGGGCCGAGGCGGTCCTGCAGGGCCGGGAAGGCGGTGAGGACCTCGGCATACCGGTCGCGCAGCGCCACCGTGCGATGCAAGAGCGGCAGCAGTACGTCGGGAGCCTGGCTCGGCTGCGCGGCCGGCTTCGTGCCGAGCGGGTCACAGGCTGCCACCGAGCCGGCCGAGACCGCCACGGCGGCGGCGAGGAAGGCGCGTCGGTGGATCAGCACGCCGCCTAGTGAACACCATCCGGACGATTTGTGTGGCACCGCGTCCGGGATGGTTTCGTGGGTGGTGCTTCCTGGCGGGCTTTCGCGGCGGGCCGGTGCGGGGCCCGCGGCCGGGCGTTGCTCGCGGCTCCTGGCAGCGGCGGCGCGCGGTCGCATCCGGCTTCCTGTCGGTGACTCGGGGGTTGGCCAGTTCCCCGGCGGTGGTGCGGGGCGTTCGGCTTCCCGAGTGGCGTGGGGCCTGGTTCTGGCTTCCGGGCGGTGGCGTGGCTGCCTTGGGCTTCCCGGGTGGTGGCGTGGGGCCTGGTTCCGTTTCCCGCTGGTGGCGTGGGCATTGCTGCAGGCTTCGGGGCTCCGGCGGTGGCGCGGGGCGTGGGGACGCGCGCGGCCGGGTGGCGTTCGGAGCGCCGCTGAGACGTTCCGAGTCGCGTCGCGTTACGCTCTGCACGAGCCGCCCGCGCGTGCAGACGCAGGCGGCGTTGAGGCGTGCGCCCGTGCGGGTGCCAGAAGGAGGGGTGTCGATCAATGGCGCAGCAGCATCGACAGCGCCTCCTCGCGGTGGTCGAGCCGGTCGTCACGGCCGGCGGGTACGACCTCGAGGATCTCACCGTCACCCGCGTCGGGCGGCGGCACCTGCTGCGCATCGCGGTCGACAGCGACGCGGGCGTGGATCTGGACGCGGTGGCCGAGCTGTCCCGCGGCATCTCGTCCGCGCTCGACGCGGCCGAGGCGGGCGGCGACGAGCTGATCGCCGGCGAGTACGAGCTGGAGGTCGGCTCGCCCGGGGTGGACCGCCCGCTCACCCTCCCGCGGCACTGGCGGCGCAACCGCACCAGGCTGGTCAAGGTGAAGGCGGCCGGGCGGGAGCTGACCGGGCGGGTGCTCGACGCCGACGACGCCGGGGTGACCCTCGACGTGGACGGCGACCGGCAGACCCACCCCTACGCCGACCTCGGCCCGGGCCGGGTCCAGGTCGAGCTCAAGCGCCTCGCCGAACTGCCCGACCCAGAAGATGAAGACATCGACGAAGAAGACGACGAGGAAGGGGAGGACGGGGAATGAACATCGACCTTGCGGCCCTCCGCGCCCTGGAGCGCGAGCGCGAGATCCCGTTCGAGACCATCCTCGCGGCGATCGAGACGGCATTGCTGACCGCCTACCGGCACACCGACGGGGCCAACCCGCACGCCCGGGTCGAGATCGACCGGCGCACCGGGGCGGCGTCCGTGCTCGCCCAGGACCTCGACGAGGACGGGGCCATCGTGCGCGAGTACGACGACACCCCGCACGACTTCGGCCGGATCGCGGCGATGACGGCCAAGCAGGTCATCCTGCAGCGGCTGCGCGAGGCGACCGACGAGGTGCACTTCGGCGAGTACGTCGGCCGCGACGGCGACCTGGTCACCGGGGTGATCCAGGCGCACGAGGCGCGGACCGAGAAGGGCATCGTCACCATCGACCTCGGCAAGATCGAGGGCATGCTGCCGGCCGCCGAGCAGGTCCCGGGCGAGCGCTACGAGCACGGCCAGCGGATCAAGGCCATCGTGGTGCACGTGGCCAAGGGCTTCCGCGGGCCGCAGGTCACGCTCTCGCGCTCCCACCCGAATCTGGTGAAGCGGCTCTTCGCGCTCGAGGTGCCGGAGATCGCCGACGGGACCGTGGAGATCGCCGCGATCGCCCGCGAGGCCGGACACCGGACGAAGATCGCGGTACGTTCGACCGTCGCCGGGGTGAACGCGAAAGGGGCCTGTATCGGCCCGATGGGCCAGCGGGTACGGGCTGTTATGAGCGAGCTGCACGGCGAGAAGATCGACATTATCGACTGGTCGGAGGATCCCGCGCAGTTCGTCGGAAATGCCCTTTCTCCCGCGAAAGCGCTCAACGTCGAGGTCGTCGACGCGGCCAACCGGGCCGCCCGGGTGACCGTCCCGGACTTCCAACTTTCCCTGGCCATCGGCAGAGAGGGCCAGAACGCACGGCTCGCCGCGCGGCTCACCGGATGGCGGATCGATATCAGACCGGACAACGCCGTGGCGAGCTCTGTCGATCACGTCACCGGACCGGGCGCGGCACGCGCCGAAAGTGCAGGGTAGACTTCTTGACGGTACGTCGCACGCCCCCGGCTGGCATGCCCGCGATTCCGGCTACGCCGGTTCGCACATGTATCGGATGCCGGAAGCGTGCGTCATCCTCCGAGTTGCTGCGATTTGTCGCGATCGAGTTCGCTCCTGGGCAGTTCAGGGCGGTCCCCGATCCGGCTCGCAGACGGCCGGGTCGGGGAGCGCACCTGCATCCTGATCCGGCTTGCCTCGCGCTAGCGGAGCGCCGGCGCGCCTTCGGGCGGGCTCTGCGCCTCACCGGGGTCCTTGACACCGGACCGCTGGCCGAAGCCGTCGCCTCGGCGGCGGTGACGGAGCCGGAGCATACGCAGTGACCGGAACCGCCGGTGGTGGGAGCGCGACGCCCCACCCGGACACGCAAGGTAGGACGACGGACATGAGCACACGATGAAGTCCCTGAGATGACCAGGCTTCAAGTGCACGAGTGAGGTCGGAGCGGAACTTGCCGCCCGGCCTCGAAGTGAGGAGTGTAGTGGCAGGCAAGGCCCGCGTACACGAGCTGGCGAAAGAGCTCGGGGTCGAAAGCAAGACCGTGCTCGCGAAGCTGCAGGAGCTTGGCGAATACGTGAAGTCCGCTTCCAGCACGGTCGAGGCGCCAGTGGCGCGCCGGCTGCGTGCGAGCTTCGAGAACGGTGGGGGATCCGCTCCGGCGCCCTCCGCGCCTCCTGCGCCGGCCCCGTCGGCTCCGTCGTCGGCCCCCGTGCCGTCGGCCCCGCGCCCGACGCCGGCAGTCAAGCCCTTTGCGCCGCCGAAGCGACCCCAGCCGCCGGCTGGTGGCGGACAGAGCGGTTCCGGAGGCGGGGGTGGCCGTGGCCCTGTGCCCGGTCCGCCGCGCCCGCAGCCGCCCGCGGTCCGTCCGACGAGCGCGCACGACATCGAGGTGGCGGCGGCCGAGCAGCGTGCCGCCGCGCTGAAGGCCGAGCAGGAGGCGACCCTCAAGGCCGCCCAGCAGGCCCGCCAGCGAGAGAACACCCGGCGCGACACGCCGCAGCCGCCCAGCGGCGGCGCTCCGTCCGCGCCCACGCCCGGCCCGCGTCCGGGCCCGGCGCCCGGTCCGGCCCCGGCCAGCACGCCGGCCCCGGGCGGTCCGCGTCCCGGCCAGGGCCCGCGCCCGGGTGGCGCGCGTCCCCCGGCCCGGTCCCCGGGCAACAACCCGTTCGGCGTCTCCGGCGGCGCGACCCCGCGCCCGCCGTCGCCGGGCAACATCCCGCGGCCCAACCCGTCCTCCATGCCCCCGCGGCCCAACCCGGCCTCGATGGGCGGCCCCCGGCCCAACCCGTCGCAGATGCCGAGCCAGCGGCCCGGCCGTCCCGGCGGCCCCGGCGGTGACCGTCCGGCTCGTCCGGGCGGCGGCGGTGGCGGCGGCTTCCGTGGCGGCCCCGGCGGTGGCGCCGGCCGTCCCGGTGGTCCGGGCGGCGGCGGTGGCGGTGGCTTCCGTGGCGGTCCCGGTGGGGGCGCCGGCGGTGGCGGTGGCTTCCGTGGCGGCCCCGGTGGGGGCGCCGGCGGTGGCGGC